>NZ_JAUBSD010000024.1:0-77177 GCF_036704575.1 Microcoleus sp. K5-D4 | reverse complement strand
GCTGCCTATCTTTTTTTACCACAAGTTGGCTCAATCCTTACTAGCTATGGGTTTTGGGTGGGTTGTCACCCCCCCAGCAACTTACGGGGTTTACGTGGCGACAAAAGGCGCGGTCGAACAGCTAACTCGATCGCTAGCTAAGGAATTGGGATATCGCCAAAATACAGTCAATGTAATTTCTCCGGGTCCCACGGATACAGAACTCTTCACTGTCGGCAAAACCGTCGAACAAATACAAAGATTTACCCAAATAACTGCTTTGGGAAGACTCGGAAAAGTTGAAGATATTGCCGATGTAACGGCTTTTTTGTGCAGCGACCAAGCCCGGTGGATTATCGGACAAAATATTTGCGTTAACGGCGGGACTGCCTAAATATATACTTTAGTCCGCTTGAAGGGGACTTCGTTTGTATACCAGCGATTTTAATCGCCTAGTATAAGAATCTCCAACCAAAATCTTTGATTGTGGTTGGAGACTCTTATACTTCGATCGCGCGGACAATCGAACAAATTAAGGAGACAGTCGCCACACCTTAATCGTGTCGTCAAAACTGCCACTGATCAGAGTTTTGTCTTGAGGATTAAAAGCCAAATCCACCCAGGTAGAATGACCCTTCAGGGTGCCCGCCATTTCGCCGGAACTCATCCGCCACAGCTTGATAGTCCCGCTCAAATCGGCGCTGGCGAGTTTGTCTCCGTCGGGAGTGAAAGCCAAGGACTTAACCTTGTCGGAATGGCCGATCAAAGTCCGCAGCAGAGAACCGCTGGGTTGCTGGGACTGATTATTTGTGCTGATATCCCACAACTTCACCGTCTTGTCCCAACTGCCGCTGGCGAGAGTTTGACCGTCCGGGCTGATGGCCAAAGACCAAACCGCCTCGGAATGACCCCAAAGAGTTTCTTTCAATTCCCCAGTCTGCCAGTTCCACAGGCTGATCTTACCGTCGCTGCTGCCGATCGCCAAAGTTTCTCGATCGGCACTGAAAGCCACCGACTGCACCTCGTCAAACACCCGGTTGAGAGTTTCCAACTCGGCGCCGCCTTCTACTTGCCACAACTTCAAAGTTTTGTCCTTACCGACACTGGCCAGGGTCTGGCCGTCGGGACTGAAAACCACCGAGAACACGCCGTTTTGGTGTCCGTCCAAAGTCTGAATTAACTTGCCCGAATAGAAATTCCACAATTTAATCGTACCGTCAACGCCACCGCTGGCGATCTTCCTGCCGTCAGGACTGACGGCCACCGACCACACCGGCCCCAAATGTCCTGCTAAAACCTTGAGCAGCTTGCCGTGACGCTTGTGCAGCAGGTGAATTGTGCCGTCGTTATTCCCGCTGACGATCACGCGGCCTTGGGGAGCAACTGCTACCGCCCAAACCGGGTTTTTGTCTTGATCCGCCAGAGTCCGCACTGCTGGCCGCGACTGCGATGCCTCACCGTTAAAATCCTGCATCGGGGGCGGATTGAACCGAATTTCGGGAATGCTAGAAACAGGCTCACCAGAAGTGAAAGCCTGCGGTGCAGGAGAGGGCAAGCGAACACCCAGCAATACGGACAGCAGGGCAACCGTACTTGCTCCCCACATGGCCAAAGTCCACTTGGGTTTGCTGAGAATCACGTCTACCGGTGCCGGGCCGTATTTCATGTCTGTGAGAATTGCCTCGATCGAGCGATAGCGTTTTGATGGTTCTCGCTGCACCATTTTATCCAGAATGCGGCCGAGTCGCGCCGAAACTGGTACTTTCAAATAATGTCTCCAGGTCCAACTTTCGGCTTTGATGTCAAACAAATCAAAGGGCGACATTCCCGTTAACAAGTGAATGCAAGTGACGCCCAAACTGTAGATGTCGCTGCTCTTAATCGCTTGACCTTTAATTTGTTCCGGGGCCGCGTATTCCGCAGAACCTGTGACCGTTTCTGTTTTGAGAGGCCCGCTATTAGCCGGAATTGCCGCGCCGAAATCGACTAAAACTAGCCCAGAGGCACTTTCTTGGGCCACGGAATGTAAATCCTCTTTCCCTGCCAAAGCTGGGGATGCTTGGGGAGTTTTGCGGTGAATAATATTCGACGGTTTGATATCTCGGTGAATCAGTTGATGTTCGTGAACAAATTGCAGGACTGGCAACAATTCGCTCAGCAGATACCAAATTTGAATTTCTTTAACAACACCTTTTTCTGAAAGCCGATCGGCTAAATTACGGCCTTCGATGTATTCTTGCACTAAATACTGGCAGCCTTCGAGTTCAAAAGATGCCAGCAATTTCGGTATTTGTGGATGTTTCCCCAACTCGTCGAGAACTGAGGCTGAGCCGCGAAATGTCCGGTTTTGCTGTGTGCGACCGTCGGCGACGGCCGCGGGCGCGCAGAACTGTTGAATGACGCAGCGGGGTTGCGAAGGTTGGTCTTCATCGACTGCTAAGAAGGTGCGGCAAGTGAGACTTTGACCGAGGGTATGAAAGACTCGGTAGCGGCCTTTTAGCAACAAGTTCGACTCGCAACTTTTGCAGATTGTCGCGCGATCGAGATTTTGGGGATTCTGGCAATGGGGATTGGTGCAGTAACTCATTTGTCTTTCCGCTGGAGACCCCCGTCCGACATTATTGCTGGTGGGGGAGGAAAGCGGGGCGGTGCGTGCCGCTTCCTGTGGACAAATTAAATAATTGGAATCTTTGCTTGATCATAATTGTTTCCCAGATTTTCGCCACAATTGCTGCCGTCGATCGCGCGTAAATTATTGCTGACTTTCCTGCGAGCGAGGTTTAATAGGTTGATCGTACCGAGCTCATTCGAGCGATCGGCGGGATTTGCTGTTACCGAATTACGTTATACTGTCATTGCGAATACTTTCAGAGCGATCGCACCTAAGCAATCGCGAGACCTTGCCAAATATCGGCGATTCTTTGTTCTATGGAGTGAATCTAAAATTTCCCATTTCCCACCTCAAATCGACTAACCGATTAAAAATTAGGCAAAATTATCCCAACTAACTACTAACTTTTAACTATTACTTATGCCCTTAATTCGTGTACCCAAGTCTTGGGAAATTCTCAACCCACAAATTACCTCAGAAACAGCCTTTATCAACCGCCGCCGCTTCATGACAAATTTAATTGGCGCCGGCGTGACTGCTTCGCTGCTGCCGCTGACCGGCTGCCAAAGCAATGCTAGCTCAAAAACTGCTCTGGATCAAAGCTCAACCCAAGCCTATTCGGAATTGAGCCGGAATCCCGCCTTTGCAAAAGTTGATCGAGCAATTACGGACGAAGGCTTAGCTACAAAATACAACAATTTTTACGAATACGGCGGCACAAAATCTATTTGGCAAGCCGCTCAAGCTTTGCCAACAGAAAACTGGAAAGTAGAAGTAAGCGGTTTAGTAAAAAATCCCCGCACTTATGATATTGACGACCTCTACAAAAAATTTCCAATCGAAGAACGAGTTTATCGATTTCGCTGCGTAGAAGCGTGGGCGATGGTAGTTCCTTGGGTCGGATTTCCCATGAAATTACTGATGGCCGATGTCGAACCGCAATCGAAGGCTAAATTCGTTCGCTTCACCTCATTTTACGACCCCAAAATTACTCCCGGTCCCGGTTTAATGTCGCAATTTTATCCTTGGCCTTATACCGAAGGTCTGCGAATTGAAGAAATGGCGAACGATTTAGCATTTTTTGCCACAGGCTTGTATGGCCGAAGGCTACCTAAGCAAAATGGTGCGCCTCTGCGGCAAGTGATTCCTTGGAAATACGGTTTTAAGGGCGCAAAGTCGATCGTAAAAATTGAATTTGTCGAACAACAGCCCGCCACTTTTTGGAATACAATTGGCCCCAACGAATACGCTTTTGAAGCAAATGTCGAACCCGACAAGCCGCACCCCAGATGGTCGCAGGCCAGTGAACGGATAGTCGGTCCCGGTAACAGTTGGTCGTGGGAAACTCGCCCAACTTTGCCCTATAACGGTTACGGCGAATATGTGGCGGGTTTGTACAGTTAATTGACGGACTTCCCCTCGTTGATAGGCTCTGCCTAGGAACGCAGAACCGGAGGCTATGCTTCCCTATTTCTGCCAGGCAGAGCCTCGGATTCAGGCATTCCCAGGCAGAGCCTGCGAAGGAAAAATTGAAATTACATCAGTCTTGATCTGCGTCCCTCAAACTCTTCAACTCTCTGCCAAACTCTTTCTAGCAAATTTGGCGTGCTAACATCAAACCATTCAATTTCAGGATACGCTCGAAACCAAGTCCGCTGTCTCTTCGCAAATTGCCGCGTGTGCAAAATTGTTAATTCTTTGGCTTCTTCAAGCTTAATGTCGCCAGCCAAATATTGTTTGATTTCCTGATAGCCCAGCGTGTTCAACAGTGGCAAGTCGCAGCCGTATTTTTTACACAAATATTCTACTTCAACAATCCAACCGCGTTCTAGCATTTGTTCGGTGCGCTGTTTGATCCGATCGACCAAAACGTCGATCGCGCAATCCAACCCAATTTGTAAAATAGGATAATTGGGAGGATTTTCGCCCTGCTGTTCCGAAATAGGGCGACCGGTGACATAAAATACTTCCAGTGCTCTTAAAGTTCTTACTGGGTCATTGAGGTGAATTTTCTCAGCCGCAGAGCGATCGACCTGCTGCAACATCGCGTAACATTGAGATTGTCCGAGTTCTGCAAGTTGCGATCGTAATTCGGGCATCGGTGCTACCCTCGGAATTTTTAAACCCCTGACAATCGATTTAATATATAAGCCCGTCCCTCCCACCAACAACAGGGGGGGAGACAGCGGAAAATCGACAGCAGCAATTAAATTTTGAGCTTGTTGCTGGTAATCTGCTAGTGTCAGCGTTTCCGTCGGATCGCAGATGTCAATTAAGTGATGCGGTACACAAGTGCGATCAACCGCCGTCGGTTTTGCGGTTCCGATGTCAAATTCGCGGTACACTTGACGCGAGTCCGCACTCAGGATCGAGGATTGCAGTCGCGAAGCCAAAGCCACAGCCACTCCCGACTTCCCCGTCGCCGTCGCCCCGCAAATCGTAATTAATTTAGGCATAAGGTGTCGCACATTTCCCTATAAAAACTCTCAAATCCTCTCCTCTCCATGCTTTCCCCTCTCTCCCTACACTGATTCACGGCGATCAACCAGGGCAGTCCTCCAGCAATCTCAAAACTATTCCCCTCCGTCCCCCCAATAAATTTCCCTTCAGAAAGCCCTAGCATCGCCTTTAACGGTTTTGTGCTATAATTTTAGGAGTTTTCCCATTTTAGAAGCTTTCGGGGCTTTAGGCCTCATTATTGGAGCTATTTTTGTATGACCAGCAGCTACAGCGCCGACCAGATTCAAGTTCTCGAAGGTCTCGAAGCAGTCCGTAAACGACCGGGGATGTACATCGGTACCACCGGGCCGCGAGGACTCCACCATCTAGTTTACGAGGTTGTGGACAATTCCATAGATGAGGCGCTGGCTGGCCACTGCACTCACATCGAGATTGACATCAACGCCGACGGTTCCGTTACCGTGACAGACGACGGCCGGGGCATTCCCACCGGCATCGTTGCCAAGACTGGCAAATCAGGAATAGAAACAGTAATGACTGTACTTCACGCCGGGGGTAAATTTGGCGGTGGTGGCTACAAGGTTTCTGGAGGATTGCACGGTGTAGGTATTTCTGTTGTTAACGCGCTGTCCGAGTGGGTAGAAGTGACAGTTTGGCGCGACCAAAAAGAACATTTACAGCGCTACGAAAGAGGCAATCCAGTTACTGAACTTACTGCCAAGCCCAACAAAGGTACTCGCACCGGCACTTCAGTTTCTTTCTTGCCAGATACTCAAATATTTAGCACTGGCATTGAATTTGATTACACTATACTCGCCGGGCGCTTGCGAGAATTGGGTTACTTGAATGCGGGCGTGAGAATTACGTTTAGCGACCACCGTTTGGAACTGCTTAAAAGTAGCGAACCTCGCGTCGAAACATACTGTTATGAGGGCGGAATCAAGGAATATATCGCCTACATGAACCGCGAAAAGCAGCCTCTGCACGAAGAAGTGATCTACGTGCAAGGAGAACGCAACAACGTGCAGATAGAAGTGGCTTTGCAGTGGTGCGTTGATGCTTTTAGCGACAACGTTCTAGGTTTTGCTAACAACATTCGGACGATCGACGGTGGCACGCACTTAGAAGGTTTGAAGGCTGTTTTGACGCGGACGATGAATTCGATCGCCCGCAAGCGCAACAAAATTAAAGAAAATGAGCCCAACCTCGCCGGCGAAAACGTGCGCGAAGGTTTGACAGCAGTAATTTCGGTCAAAGTTCCAGACCCGGAATTTGAAGGTCAAACTAAAACTAAGTTGGGAAATACAGAAGTTCGGGGAATTGTTGATTCCTTGGTAGGCGAAGTATTAACAGAATATTTGGAGTTTCGCCCCCAAGTAGCTGACGCTATTTTGGAAAAAGCAATTCAGGCATTTAAGGCCGCTGAAGCCGCCCGCCGTGCCCGCGATTTAGTGCGCCGAAAATCTGTCTTAGAATCATCTCCTTTGCCTGGAAAATTGGCGGACTGTAGTTCCAGAGACCCTGCCCTGTCTGAGATATACCTGGTGGAGGGGGATTCTGCAGGCGGATCGGCAAAACAAGGGCGCGATCGCCAATTCCAAGCAATCCTGCCTTTGCGCGGTAAAATTCTCAACATTGAGAAAACCGACGACGCCAAAATCTACAAAAATAACGAAATTCAATCGTTAATTACAGCCCTGGGTTTGGGCATCAAAGGCGAAGAATTCGATCCGGGTCAATTGCGGTATCACCACATCGTAATTATGACTGACGCTGACGTAGATGGTGCTCACATCCGCACGCTATTGCTGACTTTCTTCTACCGCTATCAGCGCGCACTTGTAGACCAAGGTTACATCTATATTGCTTGTCCTCCTCTCTATAAAGTGGAACGGGGACGCAATCATTACTACTGTTACAGCGATCGCGAAATGAACAATCTCATCCGCAATGAATTTCCGGCGAATGCTAATTACACCATTCAGCGGTTCAAAGGTTTGGGTGAAATGATGCCGACACAGTTGTGGGATACGACGATGAACCCAGAAACTCGGACGCTGAAACGGGTGGAGATTGAAGACGCTGCTGAGGCCGATCGCATCTTTACGATCTTAATGGGCGATCGTGTCGCCCCCCGCCGCGAATTCATTGAAACCTACGGCCCCAAACTCAACCTCCTCGACTTGGACATCTAAATTAATCAGTAGCTAACTGTCGATGAGGAACGACTAACGACTAAACTTTTTCAGCAGTTTGAACCCTTGTGCCTTCCGAGGCACAAGGGTTTCTGCTGTTTGAGGTAGGTAGATTTTGTTATAAAAATTAATACAATCTCTCATCAAATCGATCTAAGGTAAATGCTTAGGTAAATTTTAGATTTTTGGCGCATCCATCAGCTACCACAAAAATAGAAGGTTGGACAGTATAGCATGAGCATCAATTTAGCGACCAAATTGCGTGAGGGAACCAAAAAGTCCCACACAATGGCAGAAAACGTCGGTTTTGTCAAGTGTTTTTTAAAAGGCGTTGTAGAAAAAACTTCTTACCGGAAGTTAGTAGGAAACCTCTACTTTGTCTACTCGGCAATCGAAGAGGAAATGGAACGCCAAAAGCAGCATCCGGTTGTTTCAAAAATTTACTTTTCTGAGTTGAATCGCAAACAAAGCTTAGAGCAAGATTTATTTTACTACTACGGTGCGAATTGGCGCGAACAAGTAGCTCCGTCAGCCGCAGCTAAAGCTTATGTGCAGCGCATTCACGAAATTTCGGCGACGGCACCGGAACTGTTAGTAGCTCACTCTTACACTCGCTACCTTGGCGATTTATCTGGCGGACAAATCCTGAAGGGAATTGCCCAGCGCGGGATGAATCTTTCCGAGGGAGAAGGCACTGCTTTCTATGAATTCCAGGATATTCCTGATGAAAAAGAATTCAAGGCTAACTACCGTCAGGCAATGAATGAACTGCCGATTGACGAAGCAACAGCAGAGCGAATTGTTGACGAAGCTAATGCAGCTTTCGGCATGAACATGAAGATGTTCATGGAGTTAGAAGGCAATTTGATTAAAGCAGTTGGTCAGATGCTTTTCAATACCCTGACGCGGAAGCGCGGTGGTGGCAGTACCGAATTGGCTACTGCTGATTAAGTTAAAGCTCACTGGGGATAATTTGAGCCTCGTTTAAGAGGAAAAACTTAAATCCTGGGGGTTTGATGGCTGCTTTTACAGTCACCAAATCTCCGGGATTTTGCATGATGTTTCAATTGCGGGCGATCGACTTTTTAACTCATATAGTTTCCGGTTGTATCGGAATGATTTAACCGCAGAGGGCGCAGAGAACGCAGAGGGAGAGAATACAGAGAGGAATAATTCCGATGCTACCGGATTTGATATCACAACTCAACACTATCACCTTCCCACGCCGCGATCGGGAGGCTCCTCGTCCGGGACAGGCAAAGAACTCGGTCTTACCTGCCGCTCCAAATACTTGCTCAAAGCGTAAGCGATATCCCCACGAGTCATCGGTTTCAAAGGATTAATCTTATTAGTTGCGATATCAACATTAACAAACCCTTCATAAAGTGCAGTAGCTATAGACTTTCTAGCCCAACTAGGAATTTCGCCTGCATCTGGATACTTAGCTAAAATCTCGGAAATGCTGGGATCGGGAAACTGAAAAACCCCGTAAGCTTGAGCAAAAATCGCCAAAGCTTCAGCGCGAGTCACCCTTTGATTTGGGAAAAACATTCCGTCGCGATATCCACTCATCGTTCCCGTTTTCAAAGCAGTTTGAACCGCACTGTAAGCCCAGTAACTCTTCGGTACGTCCGGCACTTCCCTATCCGGTTTCTGAGCAGTTTTCCGCCGTTCCAAACCAAAAGTTTTCACTAAAATCATCGCCAAATCGGCGCGACTTACAAGGCCCTCAGCATTAAAATTACCACTAGCATCTTTATTCATCAATCCTGCACTCACAACCCGATCGATCGGGTCAATTATTTGTTGAGATTGAACCGCCATGGGGACTCCTTGCACTAGCGCGATCGCCAAAAAAATACTCACTAACTTTTTCACGATTTTAATCCTTTCTGTCGCTAAAACCATCATGAAAACAGCAGTAATATTTTTTATGGTTCCATCGGTATTATTCTGTGGTTTCGGCGGTGCGCGAGATTTGGGGATTATATATTAAAATCAAACATTTGCTTCCGGCAAAGCGCCCTGCATTTTACCCAGCCAATCAATCAAATTATCCAATTGCTTTTGGGCCGTCAAAACCGCCATACCTCGAATAGTAACCTTCCCCTTGCTGTAGACAAAACGAGATCGCAAATGTTCCGGCAAATTAGCCTTGAGCAAATTCCAAGCAGGCTCTTCCATCGCAGTTTCCAAAACTATGTTCTGCTTATTCTCCGGTTTAATCCGAGAAAAACCGATTTTTTTAGCAATTTGTTTTAGTTCGACCACACGGATAAGTTGCTGGGCTGGAAGAGGAATTGGCCCATAACGATCGCACCAATCAGCCTGAATCTGCTGTAATTCTTCAGGAGTATTAGCAGAAGCCACAGACCGGTAAGCGCTCATCTTTTGATCCAAATCTGCGATGTAATCGGCAGGAATAAACGCCGTCAAAGTGAGGTCAATTTGCGCGTCCTCCACTTTCGGAATTTCCTGACCCTTTATTTCCCGAATAGCCTCCTCTAACATTTCTGCATACAAATCAAAACCGATCGCCTCCATTTGACCAGATTGTTCAGTACCCAAAACATCACCCGAACCGCGAATTTCCATATCTCGGACAGCCAACTGATAGCCTGAACCCAACTGCGCGAACTCTTGAATTGCCCGCAGCCTCTGCCTTGCAGGATCGGATAGCTTGTTCTGCTTCGGATAAAACAGCCAAGCATGAGCTTGAATCCCCGCGCGTCCCACCCGTCCCCGCAACTGGTAAAGCTGACCCAAACCAAACTTCTGCGCGTCTTCAATTAAAATGGTATTGACTCGCGGAATATCCAAACCCGACTCAATAATCGTCGTGCACACCAAAATATCAAACTCCGCCGCGCTGAAAGTCAGCATGATTGATTCTAGTTCCGAAGCCTCCATTTGACCGTGGGCGATCGCAATTCTGGCAGACGGTACCATCTCCTGCAACTGAGCGGCCAACTCATCAATCCCCTCAATCCGCGGCACCACGTAAAAAACCTGACCGCCCCTGTCCAATTCTTGACGAATTGCCGATCGCACCACTTCCGGGTTATAGGGAGCCAAATGCGTCTGAATCGGGCGTCTGCTGGGAGGCGGAGTCGAAATCAAACTCATCTCGCGAATCCCCGACAGCGACATATACAAAGTCCGGGGAATCGGCGTTGCTGTCAAAGTCAGAACATCTACCTCTGTTTTGAGAGATTTAATTGCTTCCTTTTGCTTAACTCCAAACCGCTGTTCTTCATCCACCACCAACAAGCCCAAATCCCGAAATTTAATCGCCTTGCTCAAAACAGCTTGAGTACCGACAATCACATCTAATTCCCCAGTCGCCAAACGCTTGTGAATCTCCCGGCGCTCGGTTTCAGTGCGAAAGCGATTGAGCAAACCAACTTCGATCGGATAAGGGGAAAAACGCTCTGAGAGCGTGTGATAGTGCTGTTGGGTCAAAATCGTCGTCGGCGCGAGCAAAGCCACCTGCTTGCCCGCCGTAACCGCCTTAAAAATTGCTCTCAGAGCCACTTCTGTCTTGCCAAAACCAACATCGCCGCAGACCAAGCGATCCATCGGTCGATCGCCCTCCATGTCGCGTTTCACATCCTGAGTTGCCTTCAACTGATCCGGCGTTGGCTGGTAAGGAAAAGAATCCTCTAATTCTTGTTGCCAAGGCATATCAGGAGGAAAAGCGTAACCTGTTTGTTTAGCTCTTTTAGCATAAAGATTCAGCAAATCCACTGCCAATTTTTTAACAGCTTTGCGAACCTTTGTTTTAGTTTTTTCCCAAGTTTGGCCTGTCAGCTTGTTTAGATCCGGTACTTTATCGCCTACAGTCCGAAACCTCGACAAAGCCCCCAATTGATCTGCCGCCACTCTCAGAGTACCGTCAGCGTATTGAATCAATAAATATTCGCGAGTTTCCCGATCGATCGTCAAACGTTCCAACTTGAGAAATTTACCCACTCCGTGCTGGCGGTGAACCACATAATCACCAGGGCTTAATTTATTCGGGTCTACTTGCTTAGAAGCAGCGCGGCGGCGCTTGCGGACGTAGCTAAAAGTAGCCAGAGAATGCTGACCGTAAAATTCCCGATCGGTAATTAAAACAATCCGAAAAGTCGGCAGAATAAACCCTTCCAATTCTGCTAAGCCGCTGTACTTCAAAGCAACCGGAACGTGCTGCAATTGCAACTTGTCGATCGCCAAAAAATCGCGCGGATTTACCACAAACTGAGCCGGACAGTCGTGTTCCGAAAGCAGAGAAACCGATCGACTCGGTTGAGCAGAAACCAGAAAAATGGTAAAACCCCGATCGCGCTCTTCCCTGAGCATTTGAGACAGCTTCGCAAATTGGTGAGGCATCACCGGCACAGGCCGAGAAGCCAAATTAATCGCAGATGGTAGCTGGTCGCCCTCCGCAGAGCTTTGAAATTTTTTAGCCGTAGAATCTTCGGCCAATTCAGAAAGTTCTAGCCTCTCGAAAGCTGCGACATCTGCCATAGATTCAGCAAAAGTGCGGTGAATTTTCGGAACTTTCAAATTAGCAATTGGCAATTTTTCGGTTGCCTCACCAGCAACTTCCGATTCCCGATTGCAATTATTCCACTGTTCCTGTGCATTCTCAAACCAGCGGTCGCTGTGAGCTTCGCACCCTTGCGGTTCGTCAATAACAACTAAAGTATTTTCAGTCAAATAATCCAACAAAGATGCAGGTTGCTCGAACGCTAAACCCAACAGCCTGCGGACAAATTTTTCCGCTTCATTTTCTGTGTCTACAGAGCCTAGTTGGTTAATTTCGTCAATATTTTTTTCAGCTAAAACTGCTTTAATAATTGCGTTAAAATTAGTAGGAGTTAAAACTAAGCGATCGACCTTATCGAGCGATCGCTGGGAAGACGGATCGAACTCCCGAATTTGCTCCAAATCATCCCCAAACCACTCCAGCCGCACCGGCAACTCAGCCGCCACCGGAAATACATCGACAATATCACCCCGACGGCTCCATTGACCCTCCATTTCCACCAGAGCCACCCGATCGTACCCCATCGAAACGAGTTGGCGATCGAGTATCTTCGAGTCTTGAACCGCACCTCGCTTCAGCGTCAGACAGTAGGGTTCAAAAGCATCAGGTGGCGGCAAGTGAGACTGGAGAGCTCTTTCGGTAGCTACAATCGCGATTGGCTTCGACTGATTGGCGGTTTTTTCTTCCTTATCCACCAAATCCGCCAGCACCTGCATTTGCCCCCACGTCATTTCATTCTCGTCGGAGTAAGATAGCTCGTAGGGCGAAGCCTCCGAAGTCGGGTAAAAATGTACGGTTTGCCAGCCCATCGCCTCCAGCCCTGCCACCCAACGACCGGCTTCTTCTAGAGTTGCCGTCACTACCAGTAAACTCCGCCCTTCTTGCTGTGCGAGGGCGGAAGCTACTAAACCTTTAGGCAAACGGGCTACGCCGTTGAGTTGCACGTAGCGATGGCGCTTGAGCTTGTTGAGGAGTTCTGTTGCTAGGGGCGATCGCCCGAGGGTACGAATTATTGAAGAGAAAGTCATGCGCTTTTAATTTTAATCCCTGATCGGCGAAGGCTCTTTCCCTTTGCCTGTTAAGGAGATTGTACGACAAACATCCATGATTGTGCCGCTCTGCTGTTGACGCCTGGGAACTTAACTGGAGATAGATTTCTGCTTTAATATCTCGATCCTGCGATCGCGATTGAGCCAGTTCCGTTAATCTAGTGACAGGTTTAGAAAAAATTTCGATTTTGCGATCGAGATTAGCAGCTTCCAGACCTCTCCTTTAACCGGGCAGAGCGCTTCGCCGTTACTACCGAAAATTTTAGAAATGTCCCCAAGTACCGATATTCTGATTGTTCTCCTGCTAATTTTCCTCAATGGCTTGTTTGTGATGTCAGAGATGGCCATCATCTCTGTACGGAAGGTGAGACTGCAACAGATGGCCAACCAAGGTTCAGCCAATGCCCGCGTAGCCTTGGATCTGGCTAATGCCCCCAATCAGTTCTTGCCGACAGTTCAAATCGGGATTACGATGCTGGCCATTCTGTCGGGCGCTTTCGGAGAAACGACGATTTCTAGAAGAGTAGAGCCTTTGTTGCGGCTGATTCCTGCCCTCGCGCCCTATTCTCAGACGATCGCCTCAGTAGTAGCAGTTTTAACCATCACTTATCTGACCTTAATTATCGGCGAACTCGTGCCGAAGCGGCTGGCACTCAACAACCCAGAGCCGATCGCCTCAAGCGTAGCAATTCCCATGCGAATGCTCTCAAAAATTGGCGCTCCTGCGGTTTATCTGTTAAGTTATTCCACTGACTTAGTGATGCGACTGATGAGGATATCGCCCTCCACAGAACCGCAAGTTACAGAAGAGGAAATTAAAGTTTTGATCGAGCAAGGCACCGAAGCCGGAACCTTTGAAGAAGCCGAACAAGATATGGTGGAAAGAGTGTTTCGTTTGGGCGATCGGCGAGTCAGCGCCTTAATGACCCCGCGTCCCGATCTTACCTGGCTCGACCTCGACGACTCCGTGGAAGAAAACCGCCAAAAAATGCTCGGCAGTGGTCACTCTCGGTTTCCCGTGTGTCAGGGAGGGCTCGACAACGTTGTCGGTTTAGTACACGTTACTGATATGCTGTCTCGGACTTTAACTGGTCAACCCCTAGATTTAAGCGCTTCTTTACGACGACCGTTATTTGTACCGGAAAGCACGCGGGGTTTAAAAGTATTAGAACTTTTCAAACAATCTAGCAATCAAATTGCCTTGGTAGTAGACGAATACGGCGTCATTCAAGGATTGGTTACAGTTAACGACATTTTAGTCGAACTTGTTGGTGATTTTCCTTCAATAGAAGATGCTGACGAACCGGAAGCTGTGCAGCGCGAAGATGGTTCTTGGCTGTTAGACGGAATGCTAGCAGTCGAAGATTTTTTTGAGCTGTTTGGAATCGAAGAATTGTCAGCAGAACACAAAGGAAGTTACCACACAATGGGCGGTTTTGTAATTACCAATTTGGGCAAAATTCCCACAGCAGCCGAGCATTTTGAGTGGAACGGTTTGCGCGTGGAAGTAGTCGATATGGACGGGAACCGAGTTGATAAGATATTGGTAATGCCGATCGACTCAGCGGGCGATCGAGCTAGAACCGAACCAAAAACCTAAAATTTGAACTCAGTGGTAAGGTGCGCTAGGCGCACCTTACATCAACCATTCAGCGGGTATTTCAGACCTAATTCTTTTTGCTCCTAGGCTGATCTTTCCGCAAAGATTCCAGAATAGAACGGCCCACATAATTGCTAAAAACTACTTCTCCAGCTTGATTGTAGTGGCAGCAGCTATCTACATAAACAGCATCTTTAGTCTTGTCAAAAACATTGACAGCATTCACTAGATTGATATTATTTTTTTCCAAATTAGGCCACTTTTTGAAAAGAGCCGGATATCCAATTTGCACAGCTTTAGCATAAGGAGTATCCTTGTTAAAAGCAATCTGCTTTTCGGCGTCACCAAACACCCTTTTCGTCTGATAATATTGATTAGGCTGAAGAACATGAAAATAAGGCACATTACTAGCAGACAGAACTTTGTGCATAAAAATTGAACTTTTCGCCCAATTCAATGCCATTTCTTGAAAAGCTACTGAATCCTGTAAAACTGACTTATTAGTATTGATATAAATAACGCTGCCACTGTCATCTTTTTTTTGTTTAGTCCGTTCTTTTTCAAACTTAATGACATCGGTTTTATAGTTATTAACTAGATTTTGAACGTAAACAGAAGTCAAAGCATCGCACGCAGCTAAAGAGCAGTGTTGCAAACGTTCCAAACCCTGACTAATCCTAGCTTTATTTTCTTGGATTCTGATAGTTGCTTTCATCGCTTTTGTAGAAAGGCTATTATTCGCCAAGTTAGTCAGCGGCAAAATATGCTGAATGCTTGGCATCGCCAAATCGACTTGATTTTTATTGTTTAAGTTAGAAAGTGCTACTTCATTAAAACCATCTATATTGACGACCAGATCCAGTTCTTGCCCTAAAGCCAAAAAATAGTTTAGAATTAATAATTGCTGGGGTTGTTTGTAGCCTCCGGTAGCAAAAGACAAAATTACAAATTCTTTATCCTTCAAACCCGGAATCTGCTTGAGGTATTGAGGTAAAATTTTGTTTTGAACTTCAAATACTCCATAATTAGAAGCCACAGAACCGCCAAAAACTCCGATAATAAATTGATTTTTCTTTGTTTTCTTCAAAGGGTAATCGTAAGGAGAGATAAATCCGTAGTTGTTAACCTTAAAACCAGGGCGAAAATCGGGGCCAGGTTGTTGGATAAATCCTAAAAAAGGATGAAACCTTTCAACAATAGACTGATTCAGCCGCACTCCTTCTAAATTAATTCCTAAAGCCGACTTATCTTGCGTTTTTTCTCTCGTATAGAAAAATTGCTTGTGCTTGACAAAATACCATGCCAAAGAGCCAAGTTCTAGAAAAAACAGTAACATCACTAAATTAATAAAAGCAATCTTGATAAATTCTTGTCCTTTTTTGAGGAATTTTAAATCTTTCATAAACCTCTATTTCGACTCTCTTACTACTTTAATAATGGAACTAGAAACATAGTTTGCCAATACTTCCTCTCCGACTGAATTATAGTGGCAGCAGGCATCTTTGTAAACCGTCTCTTTTGTATTGTCTAAAATATTCACTGCGCTAAACACATTAACCCCAGCTTTTTGCAAATCATCGACTTTGGACAACAATACTGGATAACCTTTTTTCACACCTTCAATGTAAGGACTCTTCTGGTCGATCGCGATTTCGTTTTCCTTGGCGGTAAACACTCGCTTAGTGGGATAATACTGGTTGGGCTGGATAAAGTGAAAATACTTAATCTTTCTACTTGATAAAATTTGATTCATGCCGATCGACGATTCATACCAAATCGATGCCATTTTGTCAAAAGCAGCGGCATCCTGCAAAACAAAGTCAGCTTTGGGAATGTATACTATACCGCTATTTGCCGTGTCTGGGTTAGATTGTTTGACTTGTCGATCGTACTTGACAACTGCTTGCTGGTAATTGTTGACTAATTGTTTCACCTGTAGCGAGGTGACAGCGTGACACAAAGCAAGTTGACAAGTTTGCAATTTGTCAATACCTGCTTTCAATTGTTTTTTGTTTTCGTTAATTTTAACGATCGAACTCATCGCTTCCGGTGACAAGTTGTTGTTGGCTAAACCCGTCAGAGGCTGTATGTGCTGAACGCTGGGCATTCCTATTTCTACTTGGGCTTTGTTGTTTAAATTTGACAGTGCTACTTCGTTAAAACCGTCTATATTGATGACTAAATCTAATTGTTGACCCAAGGCCAAAAAGTAATTTAAAACCAATAATTGTTGGGGCTGTTTGTAGCCGCCATTCCCAAAATTTAAAACAATAATTTCCTTGTTCGCAAATTCTGGATAAGCCTTCAATTTGTTAGACAATCTGCGATCTACGTATTCATCAACTGCAAAATTATTCGCAACTGAACCCCCAAAAATTCCGATAATAACTTGATTTTTATTTGCTTTAATAAACGGATATTCGTAGAGAGAAAAAAAGCCGTGTTTATTGACTTTTAACTTTAATTTTTCATTGGTGAAGGCACCTTGTTTGAGTACATAGCCAAAAAGTGGGTGCAGTCTTTCTACGATAGATTCATCAAGTCTAATGCCGATCCTTTCAATATCTTCTACTACTTTTTCTTTGGCTTTAGTTCTGGTATAAAAAAACTGCTTTTGGTTTATAAAATAAAAAGCTAGCGATAAAGCTTCCAGACAAATAAAGGCGATCGCCAAATTAACTGCGATTAGAATTAATATATTTTGGCTTTTTTTCAGCGCCGTTGAATCTTTCATGAAATTTGACTGCTTACGGTTGTTTTTTGGGGACTTGAGACTGCTTCAAATTTTCGCACAAATTTCGGTTAATCAGGATACTAGCCAGCCGGTGTCCGAGTTCATTCCAGTGACCCCCACAGGGTACAGAATTATCAAAACCGTGGGCGCAAACTTGATATTTTTCAGTGTAACCTTGGATCTGTTCGGATAAATTCAGTACCCGAAAACCCTCGCGCGCGCCCAACTTTTCCAGCCGCGTATCGGGATAAAATAAATCCTGAATGTTGTTCTTTCTCATAAAATTTTTACGCCTCTCGGCATCGGGCCTAACTTGCATCGGATCGCCGATCGTCACAACCCAGAAATCAGCATTTTTCTGCACAACTTCATTCCGCATCGTCACAATCAAACCCTCTGTCACCCTCCAAGCCTCTTGCCAAGCTGCATTCGGAGGTTCCTTGAGGTTTTGGGTACTTAAAGTGGTAAAATCCTCAGATAACTCGCGCTTTTTCCTTTCTAAGTCTACTTTTTTAATAACCTGCAAAATGCGCGAATTTTTTACGAGGAAACTAGGCATCCGGTCTACGAAGGAAACTGCTCTTTCGTTGCGGTCAATCGGCGCCAGATTGCGGAAAGACATATCCGGTACTAACTTGCCGCTAGCATCATAAGCAAAAAATGGTCGATAGCGATCGTATTCCAATTTCGGCGAGTTGTTAATTATATCATTGCCAATAAAAAAAGCAAGAATTACAATATCAGGACTGTAATCCCACACTTTTTTTCGCAGCATTATCAATTGTTGAGCAGTACCGTAGCCCTGCACCCCGAAATTCATGACCTCAACATTTTTGCGTCCCTTAACAGCTTCGCAGTTGCCTAACTTTCGTTCCAATTTGGACCAGAAAGTTTGTTCGACAGGTACGTGAATTGCTTCGGTGAAAGAATCGCCCAAAACCGCAACGCGCAAAGTATTTGGAGGTTTTGCTTTTGTGTGTTCACGATCGCGCAAACCCTCGCTATTCACCTGCACAAAACTCGCACCTTCCCCATTCCACTCCCCTGACGCGCCCGGTTTCAGCTTCCAGCCCAAATTCGGATCGGAAGTGTGGAAACGAGTTGGCGCCGACTCTACGAAATCTCCTATTTTTTGATAGCCCTCAACTCTAGCAACTCGCAACCCAACTTCACCAATTACCACCCCCATCAATAAACCGCCGAGTGTCAAACCCAAATTGACACCCAAATTTTTCAACTTGCTCATTATTTCAAAACAGCGTGTAAATAAATGGAGCAATCACAGAACCCTGACTTAATACAATCAAAGCTCCCAAAAAGACTAAAGTCACAATGAGCGGCAACAGCCAATACTTTTGGCGTTCTTTCATAAACGCCCACAAATCTTTGAGAAAATCTAATGTTGATTCAAACACTTAGAAAGGACGCTCCATACTAACTTTTGTTCTTGCTTTACTTGGGACGCGGTAAGTATCCATTTTCGGATTGAGTTTTCGCCGCATGGCATCTTCGCCCAACAGGCTTTTAATAACTCCCATCGGCCAAAGTATCAGGTAAAAAACTATCCCTAGGACGATCGGCGTTTCGATTTTGTTAAGAATAAGTCCAAAGCGCATCCACGCGTGATAAACGGGATTCAGCGATTTTGGCGCAACCAATGCTAGCACGATTAGGACTGCGCCGATTGCCCAGGGCCACCAAGGTAGAGAATGCCGCCTCAGTAAAGGTACTGCTAAACCGAACAGCACTGCAATCAAGCCACCAATTAGCAGCCCGAAATCGCGCAAGCCTTTTTTGTCGAGTTTTTTAATTTCGTCGCTCATTAGAAATGGGGAGTTGGGAATAGGGAATTGGGAATTAGTTATTAGTTATTCGTACCAACTAACAACTAATAACTAATAACTAATGACTAATCTAGTTCAAATTCATTTTTCCAAGCATCATCTTGTTTCCAAGGAATTTGTTCGGACTTGGGAAGCAAGTAATTTTCCAAAACCAGATAGTCCATTTCGGTTCGCATGAAACAGCGGTAAGCATCCTCTGGAGTGCAAACAATGGGTTCGCCTCGGACGTTGAAAGAAGTATTTACCACAATAGAACAGCCCGATCGCTCTTCAAAATGGCTGATTAAGTCATAGTACCGAGGATTGGTTTCTTTGTGAACAGTTTGAATGCGGGCCGAGTAATCGACGTGGGTGACAGCCGGAATCTCCGATCGCGGAATGTTGAGCTTTTCAATGCCAAACAACTGCTCTTGTTCGGGAGTCATCGGAATACGGAGACTGGACTTGACAGGTGCTACCAATAGCATATAAGGGCTAGAATGGTCAATCTCGAAATAATCCGCAACTCGTTCGGCTAAGATTGAGGGCGCAAAAGGTCGAAATGATTCCCGATATTTAATTTTCAGGTTCATTACGGACTGCATTTTAGCACTGCGGGGATCGCCAATGATCGATCGACCGCCCAGAGCCCGCGGCCCAAATTCCATCCGTCCCTGGAACCATCCCACCACATTTCCCTGTTCCAAAATCTCCGCCAACTGCGGCATTAATTCGGCATCGTCCAATCGGTGATAGCTAGCTTTGACAGCATCCAAATATTCTAGAATTTCTGCGTCAGTAAACCTCGGGCCCAAATAAGAGCCGCGCATTTGATCGTGACAAGTTAAATGAGCAACAGACTTTGCCACAGTTGCCACCGCTGGGTTGGCAGTGAGAACTTCAGTCCTCTCCTCAACCGCTGAGTTTGTGGTGACAAGTTCAATTTTGAGGGATTCTCTACTATTTGCTGTCGAGTTCGCGCTCACAGTGCGAGTTTGTTCGCAATACTGATACCAAATCGCCAAAGCTGCGCCCAAAGCACCGCCAGCATCTCCCGCTGCCGGCTGAATCCAAATATCTTTGAAAATACCTTCCCGCAAGAGTCTGCCGTTAGCAACACAGTTGAGAGCAACGCCGCCCGCCATACAAAGATAATCGACATCCAATTCTTTTTTAACTGTTCTGCAAAGCCGCAAAACCACTTCTTCGGTAACAACTTGAATGGAAGCTGCAATGTCCATTTCTCGCTGAGTCAATTTTCCTTCAGCTTGACGCGGCGGCCCTTCAAACAGTTCGTCAAACTTCTTGTTTGTCATGGTTAAGCCAACTGTATAGTTGAAATAATCCATGTTCAAACGAAAAGTTCCGTCATCTTTGAGGTCGATTAAATAGTTGAGAATTTTGTCTACATACTTGGGTTCGCCATAAGGAGCTAAACCCATGAGTTTGTATTCACCAGAGTTAACTTTGAAGCCGGTGTAATAGGTGAAAGCTGAATAAAGCAAACCCAAGGAGTGGGGAAAATCGATTTCCCACTGAGGTGTCAGTTGGTTCCCGTCTCCCAACCAAACCGAGGTTGTTGCCCACTCGCCCACGCCGTCGAGGCACAAAACGGCTGCTTTTTGAAAGGGGCTGGGGAAAAATGCCGATGCTGCGTGGGATTGGTGGTGTTCGGTAAATAGCAGAGATGGCAGTTTATTCGTTTTGCAGTTTGCTATTGCTGCCAAATCTCTTTTGAGCATGGTTTTGAGGTAAAGCTTTTCTTTGAGCCATATTGGCATGGCTGCTAGGAAAGAGCGAAAACCTTGGGGTGCGTAGGCTAAATAGGTTTCGAGAAGGCGCTCGAATTTGACTAAAGGTTTGTCGTAAAAGACTATGTGATCGAGTTCCCGCAAATCTATTTGCGCTTCTTTCAAGCAATAAGCGATCGCATTCTTAGGGAATCTGGCGTCATGCTTTTTGCGGGAAAATCTTTCTTCCTGCGCTGCTGCTATAATTTCTCCGTCGCGAATTAAGGCTGCGGCGCTGTCGTGATAGTACGCCGAGATTCCAAGTATGTTCATCGCTCTCCTCACAAATCGCAATGCGTTTGCTTTTGACTATTTAGAATAGCTAACGATTATAGCTGTTTCAGTGCTGATTGGGAATTGAATTTTGCGATCGCCTCTAATTTTACCTGGATCGATGTCGGTGTGCCGTCCTGGGACGATCGGCTGTTAGAGAGCATTTAAGCTAGCGCCGGCTTATTCTGCGCCGCCAAGCTCTGAAGTAAGTGACCACCGGGAATTGATAAAATTCACCTACCAACCACAGCACAATGCCTAAATGCGACAAAAAAGCTAAGCCTGTCCAAGCTACGGGCAGCCACGACAACCGGCTGCCGGGAACCGGGGGAAAATAGTAAGCTGAAAGTCCCAGCAAGGTAGTGGGAAGGAAAATTAGACCAATAGCCGCTGCAAAGTAGGGCCATCCGAATTCTACGCCTTCGAGGTGGGCTCCTATCCACTGTTTGCCGTTCCAGTGCCAAGTTACGGGCGGTTGGCGATCGGCCATTTGGAGCGATTGTCTTTCAACGCTTGCGGTATAAATGTGCTGGCAGAAGTTGCAAGCTAGGGCGTCCATCATTGCTAGGGTGGAAATTTGACCGGTGCGGCACACGGGACAGGGATATGTATCTTGAGGGTTGAAAGGTCGGGTTGATTTTTTGAAAATCTGCATAGATCAGGCTGTTTGTCAAGATATTGAGCGATCTTAACAAAGTACAGACATTATGGGTTGGCTGATGGCGGTTTTTGTATCTAGATTGTTGGTGATTTAACAGGTTTTTTCACGCTTACGTGTCCTAGGGGTTAATGCAGTTTCATGGTGGATGATTCGGATTAATTGCGGTGATTGTTGCTGTACCGAATTCGGGCTCCTGCCCAGTGAAGTTTTTCCCTCAAAGTGTTGAAATAAGAATAGTTTTCCCGCAAAATGATAAACTGGGCTTCGCAGTCTGCCCTCCGCACGTCTACGCGCTGTCCTGGCCAAATTGCAGTACCCAAAATGCCATCTGTCCAGAGTTTGGTACTGAGTTCGTAATCTGCTAAAGGCCAAATGCTGACGACTGAACCGGGCGGGAGTACGATCGCCCGACTAGATAAACTCAAAGGGCAAATCGGAGTAACTGCGATCGCCTCCATTCCCGAGTGCATAATCGGCCCGTTGGCAGATGCAGTGTAGCAAGTCGAACCGGTGGGAGTTGCCACAATTAAACCGTCGCCTTGATATTGATCGACTACTTCGCCGTCAACTTCCATTTCTAGAATACAGCTCGGCATTCGATCGGCTGAAGCAGGTTTGACACACATTTCATTTAGTGCCAAAAATCGATCGCTTTGGGGTTCGAGATTGCTTCTGTTTCCCTCAAAAACTGTTGCCTGCAACATCATCCGCGTCTGCACAGCATACCTGTCTTCCGAAAGTCTGTCCCAAATCTCCTCAGTATTTTGGAAATCCTCAAAAGACTCGGTTAAAAACCCCAGATGTCCCCCCACATTCGCTGCCAAAATCGGGATGCCATCAGCCGCCAAATTCCGCGCGGCAGCTAAGGCCGTACCGTCGCCGCCGAGCACCACCGCTAAATCAATTGGGCTGTTACTAGAAGCTAAAAAAACCGGATACGGGTTATCTTTCGGGCCACTGGGCCCCATTAAAACCTGACACCCGCGACTTTCTAATTGGCGGGAACACTGTTCAGCCCACCGCTGGCTGAGGGTATCTCTGGCTTTGTGGGCGATAATTACTTGTTTTAGTTGCACAACCTATCGATTTTAGATTTTAGATTTTGGATTTTAGATGATTAGATTTTAGACTGAATTGCCGCGAGCGGGACGATCGCACTGTACTCGGAAAAATATTATTCCGATGCCGCAGGGCATCTCCCCTCGGAGACTCTGCCTCTGGTTTATAGCAATTCCAAAAAGTAATCCAATTTTTGGCAAGCTGCAAACCCTTATCTCATATCAATTCCGGTTATATCGGAATGATTAAACCACAGAGGACGCAGAGGATACAGAGGAAGGGAGGAGAGATGAATAATTCCGATGAAGGGCGGATTTGATATCATCTGTCATTCCCAATTCTTTAATCGAAAATCGAAAATCGAAAATGGTATTATCCCTCGCTGCGGCTGGATTTTGCCCGCGGCCAGATAATGCTGGAATCGGCCGCGAGTAGGCGAGAAACTGCGATCGCCCCAAAGCGGTTGAGGTGGCTGGGGTCAAAAAAATAGTCGTTGCGGCCCGGCCACCGCTGCGACAAGTCGCGGAAAGCGAAGCCTTTTTGCCGCGAGAGTTGCTGCATTCGCTGCCGGAACTGCTGTTCTGCCCGCAGGCGAGTTCCGTCTAAGTAGTCGTTGGTGAGGGGTAAATTGACGAAAATTAGGGGAATTTTGCGAGCTTTGGTAAATGCTACAACTGAATTAAAGGCTGTTGCTTGTTTGCCTCCGAGGTTAAAGTTTTCGTAGTCGCGATCGTACTGGCCTGAAACGTAAGCACGTTCTCGATAATAAGTGTTGGGGTTGTAAGTGCCCGACATAGCCATGAATCCGTTAGAGTCGATCGAATCTGCCAATTGGTTGAGTTGTCTGATGGCTACTGTTGTGCGTCGCGACACTGGAATCAATTGGGCTTTTTGGGTTGCTGCATTCGCTGCGATCGGTTTTAACTCATATCTTGCAGCATTCTCAGCAACGGGCAAGATGCCCGTTCCACTGGACAGGAATTTGAGTGTGGGGTGGGTGTCAGCAACGGGCAAAATTCCCGTTCCACTAGACAGGAATTTGATTGGGGGGTCGACTTCTTGCCGGCCCCTGAAAGGTCGATCGACAGATGCCAATGCTTTGCGGAAAGTGTTGTTAGCGCAGGGCTGCGGGAATCTGTAACACAGCGGGATCTCGTTGGGTTCATCCAACTCCAGTTCGGGGCGAATGCCTGCTGCTAAAAGTTGGCTGCCTTCAGAATCGACGATCGAATTAAAAGTGCGATCGTCCCGGCCGCTGTTAAATGCCCGCACACCATCCGCCCAGACAATCATTTGAGGCAAATGCTCCGGCTTCAAAAGCCGCCGCAGTTGAAAGTCAACTACTTGTGCAGTTGCACCGTTGACTGAAAAGTTAAATACTTTTAAGCTCGGACGGCCCCTTTGGGCCAAAGATTGTTTTAGCTGTTTGGGATCGACGCCCTGCAATGCCCGGGAACTACCGACAATCAAAACATCTGGCGGCCCGACCGCAGCAACGTAGGATAGGTAAAGTTGTAGTTGTTCGTTTAGCAAATCGCTGCTGAAGCTGACTGTACTGGCTTGCGATCGGGTTGCGGTCGCTTGCTGCTGAGAATAAACCAGGTTTCTCATGTACTCGATTACTTTTTTCTCCGCAAACGCCCGTCTGGGACTGCCGGCGGGAACGGCTTGCATCCAGGCGACGGCCTGCACCCACAGGGCGGCTACTTCGTCCCAGTCTTGTTTTGAATTAGCTGATTGAGCCAAATTAGAAGCTTGGGTGGCAAAGTTAACTGCCTCGGTGAAGCCATCGTTTTGAGGGCATGAAGAAACGCTGACGGATTTTTTGGATTTGTTGGGGTTTCGGGCTAACAGAGACGTTGGGGACTGCGCTAGGACTGCGGATTCGATCGAACCCGATGGCGCTGCGGTGTTGGGCGGCTTGGTAGACGAACATCCCAAAGTTAAGGCTAGCAAGGCGGTTGCGGCACAGGTACGTTTTAAGATGCTGGTGCTGATGCTAGCAATGTAGCGGCGAATCATAAAGCTTTCAGCGATCGCGAAACATTAATAGATATTACCGCAAGCCACCATTGGTCTGCAGCGGCGATGGTGACTTTTGAGTATTTATGTATGGGATTCGATGACTGCTTCGGCTTCCAGGGCGATCGACCTCAATTTATCCAATGTATCCTGGTTCGCACTCTGCCATAACCCCCGCTGACGAGCTTCTAGCAATCTTTCCGCCATATCTCGCAGTGCCCAAGGATTGTTTTCTTGAATAAATGCCTGCACTTTCTCATCAAAAATGTAAGCCTCTGCGATTCCTTCATACATAAAATCCTCTACACAATTTGCCGTAGCATCGTAAGCGAACAAAAAATCAACAGTTGCTGCAATTTCAAAAGCACCTTTATAACCGTGTCGCATCGCACCTTCTATCCATTTGGGATTTACAGCCCTACTGCGGTAAACCCGCGCAATCTCTTCCCGCAGTTGCCGCACTTTCGGCTTCTCGGGAATCGAGTTGTCTCCGAAATAGGTTTCAGGATTTTTGCCTTGCAAATTGCGAATTGCGGCCGTCATTCCCCCTTGGAATTGATAATAATCATCGGAGTCGAGGATGTCGTGTTCGCGGTTGTCTTGGTTTTGCAGAACAATTTGCATTTGGCCGAGGCGTTTTTCAAAGGCTTCGGGTGCAGAACATCCCCATTCACTCTGGTTAACTCCTGCTACGTCTCCCGGCAAATTTGAGGAACTAGAGGAGGTATAGGCGTAACTGCTCCAATTAATGTAAGCTTTTGCTAAATCGTTGTCGTCTGTCCAGTTTTGAGCTTCAATTATGCCTTGAAGCCCTGCGCCGTAAGCACCCGGTTTTGAGCCAAAAACTCGAAATTGCGATCGCCCTTGCGCCTCTTCCTGACTCAGACCTGTAGATTCCCAATACTGAATCTCTGCTTGAACTTGTGCTGCTAAAGGATTATTTTCTGCCGATTCGTCTAAATCTGCCACAGCTTTTACCGCACTGTCAAACAAATCAATTAAATTAAAAAAAGCATCGCGGAAAAAGCCAGAAATTCGCAAAGTAACATCAACGCGCGGCCGCCCCAAAACAGAAACTGGCAAGATTTCAAAATCTACAACCCGGCGCGAAGGGCCATCCCAAACTGGTTGAACTCCTATCAGCGCCAAGGCTTCGGCGATGTCGTCTCCCCCCGTCCGCATGGTGGATGTTCCCCACACTGACAAACCCAAAGTTTTAGGATATTCGCCATTTTCTTGGGTGTATCTTTCGATTAAAGTTTCTGCAGCAACTCTGCCAACTCTCCAGGCCGTTTCTGTGGGAATGGCGCGGATATCTACTGAGTAAAAATTCCGACCGGTGGGCAATACATCTGGTCTGCCGCGAGTGGGCGCGCCGGATGCGCCGCTTGGTATGTGCCGCCCATCTAGTCCGCGCAAAAGGTTGGTAATTTCTTGATCTGTTTGGAGGAGTGAAGGTAAAAGATAGTTACTTATCCAGTCTAATTCTTGTTGGGTTGCTTCTCCTAGTTGGATATTTTTAACCGCAGATGAACGCGGATTAACGCGGATGTTTTCGATTAAATTATCTACTAATTCAGCGGCTTTTTCTTCGAGTTCTGCTGTTAAATCGCCTGCTGTGCGGTTCTGAATTATCGAGGTTGGATCGCAGGTTAAGGGGTCGAAATCGTAGCCTGAGTCTTCAGCTAGGGCGCGGGTTAAGCCCGATCGCCCGTTGGTGGGATGGCGGGCGATCGCAATTATCAAATCTCTCAACTGTCTACCTTCGGGACACTGACCGAAAATGTGCAATCCGTCGCGGATTTGGGATTCTTTGAGTTCGCAAAGATAGCCGTCTGTGCGAGTTATAAATTCTGTAAATTCCGATTTATTTAGTTGTATTCCTAAGTCTTTATCTAAGTTTTCTTTGTTGGTGAGGGCGAGAATGCGATCGCGAATCATGGGCAATCTGGACGGATCTAAACTTTGGGCTTCACAATACTCATCAATTAAGGTTTCCAACTGCTGCAAAGGCCCGTAGAGTTCGGCGCGAGTCATCGGCGGTGTCAGGTGGTCGATAATCACAGCTTGCGATCGTCTTTTTGCTTGGGAACCTTCCCCCGGATCGTTGACAATGAACGGATAAAAATTCGGCATCGCGCCTAATGCTACTTCTGGATAACATTTATTAGACAAGGCTATACTTTTACCGGGAAGCCATTCTAAATTGCCGTGTTTTCCGGCATGAATTATAGCGTCAATTCCCAACTTTTCTCGCAACCAATAATAGTAAGCTAGATAATTGTGAGTTGGTTCTAAGTCTGGGGCGTGATAATTTAAACTAGGGTCAAGTTCGTATCCCCGCGATGGTTGAATTCCTACAAATACATTACCGAACTGAACTCCCGGAATCGGAAAAGACGTATTGTTACTTATAAAATCTTGTGCATAGCTTCCCGGAAGCCCCCATCTGTTACAAATCCCATCTTGCACTTGCTGTGGCAAACTAGCAAAATATTCT
Source organism: Microcoleus sp. K5-D4 (assembly GCF_036704575.1). Lineage (NCBI taxonomy): Bacteria > Bacillati > Cyanobacteriota > Cyanophyceae > Oscillatoriales > Microcoleaceae > Microcoleus > Microcoleus sp. K5-D4. The sequence continues at coordinate 49,890 of NZ_JAUBSD010000024.1, read as the reverse complement.
TCATATTCTGCCAAATCCAAAGATTGATGAACAGGCCGCAATTCGCGTCCTTCCGGGTCATTTGTCACGCCAGAAGTCAGGAGTTCAATTAACTCGTTGCCGTTAGCGGGGATGTTTTCAATTTGATAGCCCGCTTGCTGCATAGCTTTGAGGATTTCGACACAGCTAGCGGGCGTATCTAAGCCGACACCGTTGGCTAAGCGGGCGTTGCGAGTGGGGTAATTTGCCAGAATTATGGCGATGCGTCTGTTGGCAACTGGGGTTTGTTTCATTTTCACCCAATTCGCGGTTAAATCTGCTACAAATTGAATGCGATCGCCCGCTGCTACATAGCCTACTACATCTGTTTCTAATTCGCTGTTCCAAGTCTGTACCGCTTTAAAAGAAACAGCCCTAGTAATAATTTTTCCGTCTACTTCCGGCAATGCTACATTCATCGCCACATCGCGGGGCGAAAGTCCTTGTAATTCAGTTTCCCACTGTTCCAAACCGCCACCGCTGAAGATTGCTTGCAATACGGGAACGTCTAAGGATTTTAAGCTGTTTTGTTCCGGTTCTTGACTGCTGAAACCCGAGACTGCAAAACTTGTGGTGTTGAGCAATAATTGAATTGGTTCGGATTCTTTAGGTTGAAAATACTCCAGCAATTCTATTTGCAAATCTGGTTCCCGCAGAGAAGACACAAAGACGGGAACTGGGACTAAATTTCGCTCTGCTAGAGATTGACAAAGTGCATCAATTGGTGCTAAGTTTCCTGATAAATAATGAGCGCGATAAAATAAAATTCCGACTTTAGATGTAGAAGTAATGTCCCCCTGTCCGCAAGTTGGAGACGATTCAATTTGCTTTTTCCAATCATAAATCCCGACGCGGGAAACTGTTTGAGGGAGGGGCGGACTATAAGCAGTTTTTAGGCAAGTATCGGCGGCAAATTTTAGTGCGTTAACAAAGTTTTGGACTCCGCCTTCTGTGAAATAGCGCCACAGTTTATTGACTGCTGATAGCGATACATTGGAATGGCTGATTAAATCGGGATCTGGACTGTCTTCTCCCGGCATTACAATCAGTGATGCGTTAGTTTTCTGCACCGTTTCCCGCAGAATTTCTAACCCGTAAGACCAATAAGAACGCCCTCCTAAAAGTCTTAATATTATGACCTCGGCGCGTTCTAAAACTTCCTCGGCATAAGTATCAATTGTTAGTTGTTGCTGCAACTGAAGCAGGTTTACGGCGCGCACTTGGGGAAATTTTGTCGGCATTTTGGAGGAGGCGGCCGCGAGTGTTTGAATGTCGGTGTCAGCAGCACTAATAAATACTATTGGTGCTGGGGTTTGCTGAATAAAAATTACTCCTTCTGCTTGAGGGTTCCAACCTCCGGGTGTGGCGGCTATTTTGTGCATTAATTTTTTTATGTTAATAAATAGTGAGAGGAAGTGCGATCGCCTTTACTATAACATGACTTATACATAAATAAAGGCTAGGGCGTGTTTCCCAACCCGGACATTCCCGCCCAACCTAGAAAGGGCGGGCACGGCGGCACCGCCCCTACATTCGGGGGGAGAATGAGCGTCAAAGTCCGGGAAATCTCAACTTATAAACTGATAAATAAAACTCCCACAATCATGATTCCGGCCCCTAATAATCTTTCTTGAATATCTTTTTCCTTAAAAATGAAATGACCGAACAATACACCCATTAACACGCTAGTACGCTTAAGCGCGATCACTCGCACTACGAAAGTTAATGTCAAAGCTTGCATTTGAAAAATTATTCCAATAGCATTGATAAACCCCATAGCCGCTAGCATTGGTAATTGTTTGAGAATTTGTCGCCCTGGATTTGGGGTTTTGTGCAATAAAACTGGCAGTAGCAAAACACTCATTGTACCAAACAAAGAGAATACCCAAAAAATAGGGTAGGAATTGGTAACTCCTATTTTGTCACAATTTGCGGCAATACTCCATAGTAATGCGACGATTAACATCAATTTTGGCCCGGGTTCATCCAGCAGTGCTTTGAATGGGGCTAAATATCCTTTAGATTTCTCTTTGATATTTAATAAATAAGAGCCTGCTACGATTAGTAAAATGCCAATATAATCAAATAATTTGGGATATTCACCGACAATTAACGGTGATGTTACCAACATGAATAAGGGTGTCAAAGCTACCAGCGGTAGTGTCAGGGATAAATCTGATACTTTGATGGCTTTGATGTAGAGGAGGGCTGTGACAGCGTTGATGCTACCTCCGATTAATAGGGCGAGCCAAAATTGAGAGTTTAATGGCGGAATTCCTGTATAAAATACCCAGGGAATCAAAAAGATGACTGAAAAAAATGACAGAGACCAAGCGACGACATATTCGTCACTTTTTTTGAGGTTTTGTTTGCCAAAAACGTCTTTGACGGCTTCAAAGAAAGCGGTCAAAATTCCAAAAATTAACCAAGTCAACCTAAATATGCGCTCCTGACTCGCTCGTCGTTTAGCAAATCCGCTCCTATACCTGTGAGGGTAATATTACCAGCTTCTAGTACGTAACCCCGATCGGCAATTTGCAGTGCTAAACTAGCATTTTGTTCGACTAAGAGGATTGTAACGCCTGTGGAGCGGAGGTTTTGAATAATTGCAAAAATTTCTTTGACGATCGCGGGTGCTAAGCCTAAACTGGGTTCGTCTAATAATAGCAGCTTCGGGCGACTCATCAGAGCGCGGGCGATCGCCAACATTTGCTGTTCCCCGCCGCTGAGGGTTCCTGCTAGCTGGCGGCGCCTTTCTGCTAGGCGCGGAAATATCTCAAATTGGCGCTCTAAATCGGCTTTTACTGCCGCCGAGTCCGATCGAATATAGGCCCCCAATTCCAAGTTAGTCAACACCGTTTGCTGCGCCAAAACCCGCCGCCCTTCTGGACTGTGGGCGATTCCCAATTTCACAACTTCGTGAGCTTGGCGGCGGCTAATATCGCGCCCGCTATAAATAATTTGTCCTTGCCGCAAATTAACTATTTTAGAAATCGCTCTCAGGGTCGTACTTTTGCCCGCACCGTTGGCACCGATGAGACTGACAACCTCGCCTGCATTAATCGTGAGATTAATATTTTGTATGGCTTGAATTCCCCCATAACTTACAGAAACATTTTTGAGTTCTAAGAGGATGTTTTGGGTGGTTTTGGGTGAGCTGTGTTGCATTTTGTGTGAGTTGATTGTTGATAAAATTTTCTCTCTTTTCCCGCAGTTCGCTAGTCGGTTAGTCCGCGAGTCCGCCAGAGGCTTCAACCCCTGGCTCATAGCTGAAGTCCTCTTAATAGGACTGGGAGATATATTTAACAATAACTATTAATCTTACTCGTTCCCCCGCTCTGTCTGGTAACGCAGAACCAGAGGCTCGGCCTCGATTTTTCCTGTTACCAAACGAGGCCGAGCCTGTAGATGTCGCTTCCCCGCCAGAGCCGGGGAAACATTTACAATTTCTACGTTTCATCTCCCAAATAAGCCTCAATCACCGCCGGGTCATTCCTCACAACAGCAGGTTCTCCCAAAGCAATAAGCTGACCGAAATGCAAGACGGCAATTCGATCGCACAACCCCATAACTAGCGGTACATGATGCTCGATCAATATTACAGTTAAATTGAATTGTTGGCGTACTTCTCGGATAAATTCGCTTAATTTGTGCTTTTCACTGGGATTCATCCCTGCGGCAGGTTCATCTAACAAGAGTATTTGCGGTTCTAAGGCTAAAGCGCGGGCAATTTCTAAGCGCCTCTGGTCGCCGTAGGCCAAGTTTTTGGCTTGTTCGCCCGCGCGATCGCCCAATCCGACTAAATCCAACAATTCTAAGGCTTTACGCTGGGTTTTGCGTTCCATTGCGTTAGATGCTGGCAAGCCGAAAATCCCCGCCAGCACCGATAAAACTGGATTGCCCGATCGACTGTGGATGTGTCGGGCGATCGCGACATTTTCTAGGGCAGAAAGTTCCCCAAATAAACGAATATTTTGAAAAGTTCGGGCAATACCTTTATTAGCAATTTGATAAGGCTTCAATTGGGAAATATTTTCATTTTGATAAATCAGGTTGCCGCTAGAAGCAGGTATCAGTCCAGTCATTAGATTAAATAGAGTGGTTTTGCCCGCGCCGTTAGGGCCGATTAATCCAAAAATTTCGTGTTTTTCAACTGTAAAAGATACGTTGTTTACAGCAATTAAACCACCAAAACGACGAGTTAATCCTTTGGCTGCTAAAACAGGATTGCTTGTTGAGAGGGTAAGGGGTTCGGAAATCATCAAATATGATAAAATAGTGATTCTCTAATTATGCCTCAAATTATGGATGCTCAAAAACTCTTAGAACGAATCACAGTAAATCCCAAGATATTTAACGGAAAACCCATTATTCGGGGTCGCCGTCTTGCAGTTGAGCATATTCTAGGAATGTTAGCTGCAGGCGACACTCCTGAAACGATTCTAGAAGGCTATCCCTGGCTAGAAAGAGAAGATATTCAGGCTTGTCTAGTTTATGCTCACCGACTGGTTAGTCACGAGCGTATCGAACCTCTCTTGGCCGAAGCTGGCAAATGAAAATTCTTTTGGATACTTGTGTTTGGGGCGGCTCCCGCCAACAACTCGAAATCGCGGGACATGATGCAATATGGACGGGAGATTTGCCCGAAGATCTGGGCGACGAAGAGATTCTTTCTCGTGCATATAATGAGGGTCGTATTCTAGTAACCTTAGACAAAGATTTTGGCGAACTTGCAATAGTCCGAGGCGTAGCTCACTGCGGGATTATCCGTTTAGTTAATCTAGCGGCGAGACAGCAAGCAGAAGTTTGCTTGCAGGCGATCGCACTTCACGGACAAGAACTCCAGTCAGGTGCTATTATCACTGCGGAATTAGGTCGATTGAGAATCCGAAATCCGGGATAATGAGGATAAACCCATGCGAGAAATCCGATGCAATACCGGAGGCAGCAACCGCTATGAGGAACGTAGAATCAATTACCTTTACAGCCATCAAGGTAAATACTTGCTAGTTCCTAACACGCCAGTAGAGATTTGTGTTGATTGTGCAATGATTTATTATGATGCAGCAGTTCTCAAAGAAATTGAGCGCCGTTTCTTTGCGATTCACCAGCAGAATGAAATGCCGGATTCGTATATTCAAATTCCCAGCAAGAGTTACACGTAAAGAAGGGTTTTTCCAGGAAAGAACCAGAATCTTCTTAAAGTGGCGCTTTTTAAGCAGTATTTAGGGCGATCGATTTCACCACAGACAAGCACAAATTTAGATCGCCCGGAGTCCTGAAACATTTTGATGAGAATGTATACACAATTATTCAAATGGCTGAGACGGCTCATCAAATACAAGGATTCTGGCCCATGACGAAGCACTACCGACAAAGATTAGTTGCCGTAATTGCCCTCTCGTTTCTATCTTTCACCTCCCCTTTGCTGTTGACTCGCAATGCTGCGGCTGGAATTGGGGACGAACCCACAGCTAATCCCAAACAGATTGCCTCCCTCACCGAGAAGTTAAAGAGTAACGATGAAAGCGCACTTGATCCAGCTATTAAGCTGTTACGAAAAATAGGTGAACCAGCCATCCCTGATTGGATGGAAGCTTTGCAGGATAAGAATTTGTCAGTCCCCCAGAGTGCTGCTGAGGTTCTAAGACAAATTGCTCTTCCTGCTATTCCTGCCTTTGTCAAAATCTTGAAAGACTCAGATGTGTCGGTTGGTGCAGAAGCTAAAACTGCACTGCCGCAGCTAATTCTGTTGCTGAAAGACTCCGATGCAACTGTGCGTAGCCGTGCTGACTATGCTTTGGGAAGGATGGGTGCAGAAGCTAAAACTGCTGTGCCACACCTAATTCTGTTGCTGAAAGACTCCGATGCAACTGTGCGTAGCCGTGCAGCCAATGCTTTGGGAAGGATGGGTGCAGAAGCTAAAATTGCTGTGCCGCAGCTAATTCTGTTGCTGAAAGACTCCGATGCAAAGGTGCGTAGCCGTGCAGACTATGCTTTGGGAAGGATGGGTGCAGAAGCTAAAACTGCTGTGCCACAGCTAATTTCCCTGCTTCAAGACTCAGATGCAACTGTGCGTAGTAGTGCAGCCAATGCTTTGGGAAGTTTCGGTCCAGAAGCTAAAACTGCACTGCCGCAGCTAATTGTCTTGCTGAAAGACTCAGATGCAACTGTGCGTAGTAGTACAGCCTCTGCTTTGAATAAAATCCGTGCAAAAGCTTAAACTGCACTGCCGCAGCTAATTGTCTTGCTGAAAGACTCCAATTCAAAGGTGCGTAGTAGTGCAGCCTCTGCTTTGAATAAAATTTGTGCAGAAGCTAAAACTGTACTGCCGCAGCTAATTGTCTTGCTGAAAGACTCCAATTCAAATGTGCGTAGTAGTGCAGCCTCTGCTTTGAATAAAATTTGTGCAGAAGCTAAAACTGTTGTGCCGCAGCTAGTGGCTGTTGACAAAGTGGAATTTTGAGTTAAATACTGACAGAATCGGCGCTGATTATAGCAATATGTACATTAGCCAACCCGACCCGGATCTTTGCAAACAAATCGGTGCGTTTGATGAACAATGTCAGGCTTTTACTTTGGTGAGGCCGGGAGTGGAGGGCGATCGAGCTTGGTGTTATTTCAAGAATGGTGTGCCGTCGTCAAGTCTGAGAGAAGGCAGGATTTCTAGTGTAAAACTAAGGCGTTAAAGAAAAACGAAAGCGGAATGTTATTAAAGTTTCCCTGTTTAAGCTCAACTTCCCCCCACGGGGAAGTTTAACTCAACTTCCGAAGCGATTACAGAATTTCATCGACTAGAACACCACGGATGTAACCGTTCAAGGGGTTTAAACTAAGACTTGAGAAAATAGCAGAGTCCGATTAAGGTAAGCGAGTTAGGTAATTCCTAAGCAAATCAGGTTAGAGGTTACTTCTGTGGACTTGGAATCTTGCTCAGAAATAATTCCTTAGTCCGAGAATCGCGATCGTACATATGTATAACAGGAACAAGTCGATTATCAACCATCACTTTGCCATCTTCAATCTCCCAACATCTCTCATGATCTCCACACAGTGTGAGGACGGCACCACTCTTCAAATTATGTCTCACTGTTTGGTTACTGGGAAATTCATAGTTAATCACCTTATTGAACATTGCTTGATCTAGAGGCTTACGACGATGGCGTTGAGCCTCCACCACCATTAATTCAATTAATTGCATCATGAGATGGTTTCCTCCTAATACTGTGCCTGCACAGAGTATAGGTTTTCCCAACAGTTTTTCAAGAGTTTTTTTTCCATAAACACCACTCACCCATTCACTATCTACATTTTCTGGAGTGGGCGCTCCAAAATAAATACCTGCTTCTTCAAAAACGTGAAGCTTACTAGAGTCTAAGTCATCGAAGGGAGAAGCTTGGAAAACAACATCACGCACATCTGAAGTCATAACCATTCGATAACTGGAGTTAACCTTAAGGAATGTATGGTAAGTAATCCACCGACCTGCTAGTGGATGAATCCAATTGGCAACCGTACTCCTATAATCCTCCTCTAAGTAGGTACGGTTAGACCCTGAACTTAGTCGAATTAAAGCTTGCAGTCCCACCATCTTTGCGTGATAGATGAGATTTAGGATCTTTGAGCTAGTAACCCACTTCCACACATTTTCAATTGGTATAAGGGTGATATTTTTTTCTAGAGCTACCTTTGCAAACTCATCTCCTAAAGCATTAATAAACACAACAATATCAACTTTATCTGGATCACAATGCTGACGAGTGGATACAACGAATCTGTAGAAATCATCGAATTTGCAGTTGGTTGCATAACCCATTATTAAGTCTTTCATTGTTTGTTACCTCAAAATCAGTAGATGTAAACAGTAAAGATACTAACAGAGTCTTAATTGAGTTTTGGTGTAGCCGTCTAAGCGTTGACCGAAAACGGCTTCTGTACTCATAAAAAAGTCCGCAGAGCCACAACTAATTGTGTCGCAGATATTGGGTGGCAGATGTGCAATAAATGATCCCACCTACCATACTACAAATACCTCATCTATGTCAACCTGTTGTTATTGCCAGTCGTCATCTTTTTTGGTCGCTCGAATTCGGCGCAGCATCAAACTCAAAAAATTGAGCGATTGCACTTAAAAATGTTACCTGCATTACATACTAAAATACGTTATAGCTCTCCAAAAAAATCTCAAACCGACCGTCATAGCAAAATGAGAATATTTATTAAGAAAAGGTGTGGGCGATCATCGTTATTTAGCAAAAACTTCCGGTGCAAAGGATAGCGACGTTCTGCCACGACAAATCACATCGCGTTATAATGGTAAGAATTACCATACCGCCTGAATCTCCTTAACATCTCGCAGGGATAATTGTATAACAATGTACATAACAGATTCGCCCAACGCAAACAAAAGTGCTGCTGACGATTTACGCTCTACCAAGTGAAGGCTCGAATCTCCCAGGCTTGCCTGACGAATATCACCTTGGCAATCACAAAATTTTTGAGATAGTTGATTTCTCCCTAATTATCCAGCCGATCGCGTATTCTCTGTCAGCGATATAAATCTCTACTACGACTCCAATCCTCCCAATTGGTACAAAAGACCCGATTGGTATTTAGTTGTCCATGTTTTGAGAGTTTGCCGAGACAGAGACTTGGGCGAAAATTACGTCATTTGTTACAAAGCAGTAAGTCGTTTAATCGCCATTTAAGTTCTGTTACTAGGTAGGGAAGATGAAGATTTGAGCCTGACAGAATCGGAACCAAATCAACCGCCGACCAAGTTGCCTATTTACGAGAGAATTTTGAAAATTCGTTATTAATTTAGTTTTAGCGAATACAACAACCAATTGAAAGTAGTTCGCTTAGTGGGCAACCTTTACCGCGAACAAGTGTTAACACGTTCTCGATTATGGATACTGGAAATAAAGTTGAGTTTGGGTTTGTGGTAAGGTTCTTTCTTGCAACATCAGAGGTTGTAACTGGTATGATGTTAATGGGAATTGAGTTCTGACTCCAGAAGAATTTGCAAGACAGCGATCTCAATTGGAAAGGCAGTGAGCCGAATCTGAAAGTCAGCGGGCAAATCCATTAGCCGATCGACTCCGAGCAATGGGCATTAATCCAGATGAGCTGTAAAATTAAGTAGCAGCATGAAATGGTGCAAGCTGCAAGCGCTGTCCATAAAAATTTATTAACTAAAAATAACTTATGCCTGAATCTACCTCATTGCGCGATCGCTACCTAGCCCTAATCGACAAAATTGTCGAAATCACCCTCAAAGGTCAAATTCGTTCCAAAGAACAAGTTTATCAAATGCTGGTGCAAGACATTAGTACGGGTACTGGCGAAATCTTTGAACGCTGTTTCGGCGAACGCCTTGATGCCGCCGAAAATCAAGTCAGAAATGAAAAAGACGAAATCAAACAAGCAAAGGCAAATCGCACCCTCCGAGCTCTCAAAACCATCCAAGGAGAATGGGAACGCTGGCAGAAAGATAACCGCGTCGATCGCGCAATTGCATCCTCAATCCAACAAATCGTTACGGCAGAATCTAACGCCCGTCTCCTGGCATTATTGCAAGTAATCGATCCGAATAAAGAACATCCGCTGACTCTGGCTCAATTGCAGCAATTGGCAAAATCCCTGCACCAACAAATGCTGCAAACTGCCAATCCTGAAACCGAACAAGATTTGCAGCAAATCACTGCCGGCATCGCTAAAGGTTTAGAATCTTGGCAGCGGTTGGAACCGGAACTCGTGGGCTGGATTTATCAGCCGCAGCAGCTAGGATTTGCCGGTAGTCCCGAACAAAATGGGCCTTGGGCTTTTTGGGCAAAAAAAGTTAACAGTCCCTTTCCCCAGGCTCTTTTGAATACTATTGCGCTCGGTGAATCTGTAGTTCAATTCGCAGCCCAGCAATCGAGTTTAGATTTAGGCATATTGGTGGAAGCGGCGATTATTTTGCAGTGCTTGCAGCGGGCGTTGGCGACATGGTTTGACAAGCAAGTTTATGATTCCAAAGTGTCAACAAAAGCTTCAATTTCTACTTACATTACTTTTGCGGTAATTTGGAGTCAGCTAGCTAGTGGGTTTAATAATTCTACCAAGAGTGGCGAGCAGTTGGCAAATGCTTGTTTTCAAGTAACTTTGCAAATTTTGCGTGCTTTTTCTCAGCGTGAATATTTTCCGCTTTACGGAGGAATTTTTGCTTCGTTTGATGGTAAAGCCCTGCGGCATACTTTGGATTATTTAGACGAACCGCTGCGGCGAGTTGAAGGCACTCAAGCGAAAGCTCGGATTCTAACGCTTTTGGGTTATTCGATGCAGGCGGCTGGGGCCTACGAGCGATCGCTCTTGCTGCACAAGCAAGCGCTGGAAATTGCCCGCATGGAAGGAGACAAAGCTTGCGAAGTTGCCAATCTCAATCACATCAGCCGCAACTATGTTGCTCAAAAAAATTATCAGGAAGCGATTAATTACAGCCAGCGGGCTTTAATTATGGCACGACAAGCGGGAGAGCGACAAGGCGAGGCAAATGCTCTGGCTAATTTGGGTTACAGTGAAGTGTTTCAAGCGCGGCAGTTGGAGGAGGTGGAACCGGAGGTTTACGAGAGTGCGATCGGTTATTTGGAACAAGGTTTGTTGCTATCGGAGAAATTGGGCGATCGCCAAAGTCAAGCTTTTTGTTCCAGCAGTCTCGGTATCGCTAAAATCGCCCTAGAAAATGCTGAAGCTGCGATCGAATATTTGCTCAAAGGTTGGCAAGCGGCTCAATTCTCAGGGGATTTATATTTGCAAGGTCTGAATTTGGCTTACTTGGCTCAAGCTTATTACAGAATCAACTCACTAGAAAAAGCGATATTTGCAGGCAGTTTGGGGATGTATACTTTGGAGCAAATTGGCGCGATGGAGTGGCGTCAATCGGCTGGTTTGTTGACAATTTTGCGGGGTCAAATGGGGGCGGAATCTTTTAAACAATCTTTGGCTAAAAGTCGAGCGAATATCATTCCGGCGATCGGTGTTGACGGCTACGATTACATCCCGGAGTTGCTGGAGAAATATCAGCAATCTATTTAACTCTTTGTGCAACAGGCGGAAAAGCCTGTTGCTGAGAGGGTTTAAGGTGTAAGTTCTAACTCACCGAAAATCACCATTATCAATCAGTCTTTCATGAACGGGCTCTCCTGCCCACCCCACAACCAAATTTAAGTCTTTGTGGAACAGGCATCTTGCCTGTTCCTGGATGTTTTTATGCACCCCAACCTCCAAATAATTAATGCTCAACTACCACCGGTGTGCCAACTGCGACTTTCTCAAATAAAGCCTGTGCGTCTTTATCAAACATTCTGACGCAGCCGTGAGAAGCCGCCCCCCCGATCGACTCTGGATTCGGAGTACCGTGAAAACCAATCACATTCTTGCCATCCGTCCAAAACCCCATCCACCTACTCCCTAATGGATTGTCTGGCCCAGCAGGAATAAGTTCTCCTGTCCAAGGATTTTGCCAAACAGGATCTTTGATCATTTGCATAACTTTAAAATTGCCTGTAGGAGTTTCCCACCCGCCTTTTCCTACAGCAACCGGGAAACTGGTTTGCACCTTATTTTGTCGGTAAACATAGACGCGGCGTTCTCGCAATTTCAGCACTAAACGCACTTCCTCAATAGGATTTACCGCAGGCTTTGGTTCCTGGGGAATATAACGAAATGGTTCTCCCAGGGGCGGCAGTTCTGGGGTTCCGAGATTCGGCAATTTTGTCTCGGGTGTGGGCCGCTGCGCCGCGATCGCACTATTACTTGAATTAGCCACCAGTTCGGCAGTCGCCTGCTGCTGTAGGCCCACCGACAGCGCCGCTGCACTCAAGCTCAGTACAATTAACTTGTCAAACCAAAATTTGCTCTTCACCATTGTTTTGTTCGCTAAACTCCTCACCAGCAGTTCCTACAAAGTTCCTATCTAATTATCCGCCAACCGCACCCGATCAGAAAAATTTTGAGATGGCTTTTTGACTGCCACTGCGCTGCACAGTTTTTAGTTGAAATTCCACCACTGATAACTTGTAACTCAACACAAAGCTTAGGCAATAATAGTACGAAAAAAACAAGGTTTTTATAACCGGCTCCGTGGACTTACGCAAGAGAATGTCGTGATAAAACCCGGTTTATGCGTAAATATTGCCAGAAAATGATTAAATTATACCTCCGACTAATTTGATTTTTTAGCCATGACCGACTGGGGATCGAGTATTCAAACTAGGGCGCTGCTGTATCCGGCAAGCACAATCTGTCTTTGGGTAGAGTTGGCCCCAGCAACAGTTAGGTTGGCGGAAAAAAACTGCTACGGTCGATCGAATAAACTCAATATATCACGGCAACACTCTAGAGATGCGAACCGCTGAACTTGTTGTAAATCGGGAACTTATGATGTAAAATTTAGTCTTTCAATACTTGTTCGATAATCTTTTTTTGAGATTGTCATAAATTTCCTACTCTGGGGATTAAACTGGATTAGGTATAGAGGTTGGGACTTTCGTGCAGCGGAAGCAAACCCGACCCTGAATAGCAGTTAATGTGAGGTTTCAATGCGTCTTCAGAACATCAAATTATTGACAGGTGCAACACTGTCGGTGGTAATTTCGGCGGTCTCAGTACATCCTGCGATGGCTAACCCTGCAACTCAAATAGCCCAAACGCAAACCACCACAACAGCAAACGCTAGAACCATTGTCGGTTTTGTCAAAAGTATTGTCGGCGATGTAGTAACTATTCGCGAAGAAAGCGCGCCGTACAGGACTCTCAGGGTTCAAAGATGCGTCCTGAGAATTATTGGCCTCGTACCGGGAATGAAAGTCAGAGCCACAGTCGCTGGATCTCAGATACAAAATATCGCGGTGATCCCCGATTATAAAGTGGTAGCCACACCGGTTGCTCGTCCCGCAACCCCAGCACCGGCACCGCGTCCGGCTCCAGAACCGCCACCGCGTCCTGCTCCTCGTCCGGCTCCGGCTCCGGCTCCGGTTCCGGCTCCCCGTCCGATTCCAGCTCCGGCTCCCCGTCCCGCTCCTGTGAGAGGGCTTTGGTAGACCTAGGTTATACCATTTTCGATTTTTGATTTTTGATTAGAGAATTGGGAATGACCAAAAGCAATGTGGTCACAAGCCCCGTGATTCATTCGCGGAGGGAGAAAAAAGCTCGAATCCGGATCGCAAGCCCTCGGAGTTATCAGTGGCGTCGCTTTCTTCAATCTAAAATCTAAAATCTAAAATCTAAAATTGATTGACTGATCAAGCTCAAAGCTTGGAGCACTTGCGTACAGTTGCATTCTTTTTTGCAACTGGTATCAGTAAATGGAATTAAGCCACCGCGCCGCCGGTGGCTTAGCTATTTAATAGCAGCTAGAATAATAGAATTGTCCAGCAATTGTGGAGAAATCGCTGCTATGTATTACCTGCGTTTCTTGCTGCTAATTCTGCTGTTGCCGATGATTGCGTGCGATCGAGCTACAGATGCGATCGCCCCTGCTGTGGGCGACAACGGCCCCCTGTCGCAAATACCCTCCCGTGCACCGCTGACAAATGTTGGGACAAATCAAATTGTACCGACCAAACCGCTTTCGCCGCAGCCAATCCGTATTGTTGCAACTACTTTGCCGCAGCCAGGAGCCAGCGATAGCGCCTCAAAACCTCCTCAAGTAGTACCGATTCCCGCATCGCCAGTGCTGCAAGTCCCTCGTGGCTTTGTAGTTAACGTTTTTGCTGACAATTTAGACGCTCCGCGATGGCTGGCTTTGACGCCGACAGGCGATGTTTTGGTAACAGAAACCCGGCAGAATCGGATTACGCTGTTGCGGGATGCCAACGGCGACGGGGTTGCTGAGGTTCGCAAAACTTTTGCAAGTGCCCAAAACGGGTTAAATATTCCCTTTGGTATGGCTTTTGCCGATCGCTATTTTTTCCTCGGAAATACTGCTGAAGTCCGCCGATTTCCCTACACAAAAGGGCAGGAACAATTGAGCGGTACTGGTCAAAAAATTGCCGATTTACCGGGCGGTGGCTACAACCAACACTGGACGCGAAATGTTGTCGTTTCCCCCGACAAGAGCAAGCTTTTCGTATCAGTTGGATCGCAGTCTAATGCCGATGTCGAACCGCTGCCGAGGGCATCTGTTCAAGTGATGAATTTGGACGGTCAGAACAAGCAAATTTTCGCTTCCGGTTTGCGAAATCCGGTGGGATTGGATTTTCACCCAAAAACCAATCAACTCTACACAACAGTCAACGAACGCGATGGTTTGGGAGATGATTTGGTGCCGGATTACTTGACAAGAATTCGTCAAGGCGAGTTTTACGGCTGGCCTTACACTTATTTTAAGCCGAATTTGCTCGACCCGCGCCACGCCAGAAATGGCAATAGCGATCGACCTGATTTAGCGGCTAAAACATTAATGCCGGACGTGCTGTTTCAGGCGCACTCTGCCGCTTTGGGGCTTCAGTTTTACGACGGCAAAACGTTTCCCAAAAGATTTCTCAACGGGGCATTTGTGGCGTTTCGCGGCAGTTGGAATCGGAATGCTGGAACTGGTTATAAAATCGTGTTTGTACCTTTTAATGCCGCGAACGGACGCCCTCAAGGTTATTATGAGGATTTTCTGACGGGTTTTCTGACAGATCCGTCGGGCCCGAAAACTTGGGGAAGGCCGGTTGGTTTGCTGGTTTTACCTGACGGGAGTTTGCTATTTACCGAGGAAGCGAATAACCGGATTTATCGAGTGCAGTATCGCGGCTGAGGATTGGGCGATAGATAAATTCTTAACCCCCGTATACTTTTTGTTGAATCAAGAATTTATCTTCTTTTCTAATTTCACTATTCAATTTGAGATACGCTGGGTTGGGGCGGGTTTTGTACAGAGATTGTCTGCTGTTGATTCTGATTGCGCCCTCAAACCGCCTCTACAACCTCGAATATATCAGAACGATCGAGATTTTGCGATCGCACTTTAAAATCCAGAACCGGGTTGTCTCAGAAACTCGGCTTCTTCGGGGGTTGTTTCGCGTCCGAGAATTTCATTGCGGTGCGGAAATCTCCCAAAACGCTGGATTATTTCCAAATGCTGCATCGCGTATTCAATGAATGAATCGCTGTCAGGTTCGCCGCTGAGTTGGCTAAATAGTTCGACAGATTTTTGCTGGTTTTCTAAGTTTTCGCTGTGTTGAAAAGGCAGATAAATAAACAATTTTTGTACAGTCAGCAATTCGCGATCGTAGTTATGATTAATAGCGTATTCGGCGGTGGCTAAAGCTTTGCTGTCTGTGGCGAATGCTTGGGGCGTTCCCCGAAACATATTACGCGGAAATTGATCGAGCAGTATTATTAATGCTAGGCAGTTTTCGGGGGAATCTTGCCATGAGTCAAGTTGACCGGAGGCGGCGAGTTCGTATTGCGGGAGAAATCGCGATCGCACTTCTGCATCAAAATCCGCATTTTTTTCAAACCATTTCTTTTGGACTTTGCCCAACTCTGGAGAGTGCGATCGACCAAACCAAAAATCTAAAACTTCATTCATTAGCAATCTAGTATGCGATTGATTGTTGATTAAAGCTTCTGTGTCTGTAGTTGCACAAAAAGTGCTATTTGTGCAACTACAAACCACAGCGATTAATGATTAGCAATAATGACTGAGGAACCTTTGTTGTGCAGTGCTTAAAGTTAGGAACTAGCAAACAGTCTGTCCCAAGTTTTGCCTCCCACCACTCCGTCTACAGGAATATGAGCTTGTCGCTGAAATCTTTTCACTGCATTTTCGGTTGTCGGACCGAAAACGCCATCAATTACGATCGGGTGTGGGGACAAGCCCCGCGCGTTCAACAACTTTTGCAGTTTCTTCACATCGTGCCCTTTCGAGCCGCATTTTAAAATCCTTTTATGGTGTCTTACTGCTGGTCGATGGCAATCATCAGTGTAGCAAACTGCGGAGCTCGCTGCATAGTTTGCTCTACTTGTTCCCGTCAAAACTAATAGGGCGAGAACTGCTAGTAAATAATAAAAAGTCTGCGATCCGGCCATACTTTCCCTGTTAATTTTTCAAGCGTTTTTTGTAATTTGGACGATTGTTTGAGGGTGAGAAACCGGGTTTATAGGATGGGGGCATCCAATCTTGATTGACCGGGTTTCTGGCAACAGTCAACCGACATTCTACAATATAAGTGGCTTTACTGCAAAATCTCCGATCGTGCAAGTTAAATTTTGTTGCTCTTTGGTAGCAGCAAAGGTAACAATAACTTCGCAGGCAACTGCAACTGTCAGGATTACCAAGTTTCGCGCCAGCGGGTAATCGCAAACGTCATCATTCACCGCTGAAGGAACCCGATAGTGTTGGTTCCAAATTATTTCGGAGTAATCGGCAGCTAATCCGACGTGCACGCATGGAAGGGAGGCACTCGCACAGTAATCCTTGACTGCTTGCCGCCCGACACTGTTATCAAAAGTATCGATGACTGTGGCGCTGTTGGCAAGCAGTCGATCGGCATTTGCGGGTGTCAATTCTTTTGAGTGCGCGTCAATGCTGACTCCCAAAGCGCGGTAGAGGTTGTTGGCGAGAATTTTGGCTTTGAATGCGCCGATGTCCGATCGATAATAGGGTTGAGTAGAAAGGTTGCGTTCCTCAATGCGATCGTGATCGATGACTTTTAACTGACAAAAGCCCGATCGCGCCAGACTTTCTGTAATATTCGCACCCAAAGCGCCCGCGCCACACACCGTTACCGGGAAATTTTTGATCAGCGACATCACTGCCGGACTTCTGTAAAGTTGTTCGTGAAAAAATATACTCATGGTAATCAAGAATTAGCGATTTTCGACGACTCCAACCAATGAATGCAAGTCGAAGTCTTTGTCCAATCCGCTGAGACAAATCCCCGCACTCATAACTGTCAAGTCATTTTTGGCGATCGCAGAAGTGTGGTGTTCTCCCGTTCCGCTAGTCCATTCAACCAGCCAATAATTGTCGCGATCGAAAAAATCTCGCAATTCACCGCCACCCATTTTCAACGCCCCCTGCAAGCGCTTTTCTGCCCGCACTTTCGGATCGAAACCTTTAATATTTCGGGACACCAACTCATAAACTGTTCGCATTTCCGGTGTCATCCCTTTAAAGCGAACTTCTTGAGGCAAAATCAACTTTTTCAAAGCTGCTTTCAATTCCTCAGACGGCTGCGGATCGGCGCGTCTGTCAATCTCTTCAAACCACAAACAATGACCATCCCAGCGCGCAACAATCGGCTCAAACTGCGAACCTTCAGTTACTAAATGCACGGGTACGGGTTTAGCAACACCCGTGCGCTGTTTAGCATCAGATTCGTTAACAGGATAAGCCAGCCAAGTTTGCCCTTGCAGCACGCAAGCCAACTGCAAGCGAACGGGTACGAGCAGTTGCAAATACTCGGCTACTTGCGGCAAACTAGGTTCCTCAATCACCGCAGCAATTTTCTCATTGACTGGCCCAAAAATAGCCCATCCTTCAAAGTTGCGTGGCTGCGGTTGAAAAGTATAAATCATTGAGCTAACTCTTATCCGCACGCTTCCCCCGCGCACGCAGGGCGCAAGAAATTGGGTATCAAGTAGGTGCGCTTCTTGGGCAGCGAGTTGGCTGAGGATTTTGCGGATATCTGCCACTGAATTTACCTCCGTCATCTTAGTTTTTGTTACCGAAGACACTTTTTGTTTAAGAGAATATAAAGATTTCTCAACACTATTGACAGGAATTAATATCCTAATCTAATATTGAGCGAACCTCGCAAGTTAACCTTGTAGATATCTTAAGTAAATATGCTGCAAAAGCTTTTTTCTAAGTGGGTTGTAGTCACAGCTTTGACACTTCCTCTTTTTGGCTCAGTCCAGGTAGCTAAAGCTCAGGACAGCTATGGAGCTACTGCTTATTCTCCGACTTCTGACGCCACTGGTATTAGTTGGGATCATGCTACAGAGAAAGAAGCACTAAACGCAGCAGTAGCGGTGTGCAATGAACAAAGCGGAGGTGCGAACGACTGCGAACCCCTGACATCTAATAGTAATAATTGTGGAGCGATCGCAGTAGGTAAAGGAGGAGCAGGTGCAGGCTGGGGCGACGATCAAGCCGCAGCAGAAGCTCAAGCTCTCGCCGGTTGCAGCGAACTAGAGGGCGGCAGTTGTAAAGTGCAGCTTTCAGCTTGCAACAACTAATTAAACGGATAAAAATCGGTGGAACAGGTGTATATGTTTGCTGCTAAAACAGCTTAAAAAATAGTAAATGTATGGTGTGCAATGCACACCATACCAAATACAACTCAGCTAAAATTAGGGTACGCAATGCACACCCTACGCAGTTAATCTCCTACTTCGGAAGTAACTGCATCGGGTGGCAGCAAACTTTCTAATCTATCTTTAGACCAATATTCAGTAGGGTAAGCGAGTGCAATAATATCAGAGAGTCGAATCAGCCACGTAACTTGTCCGTAAGCATCAATATGTTCCGCCTGTTCGTTAGGAGGAACTATCACCAAAAGTTCCACAAACTCCCCGAACAAATTAATCGGGATGCCGCCGAAACTGCTATTATTAGTTTTAATCCAAACTTTGCTGCCTCGATCGAGAGCTTCTTGGAGTCGCTGGCAGAGCAAACTGGATTTTTTGACCTGGGATTTTTTGGCTTTCGACTTTTTTCCCATAGTTTTAAGAAGTTAAAGTAGTTGTATTGTGGATTGCACAGCGGGTTGCACAGTTCGTTGAACAGTGGGTTGAGATCTAGTGCGCTCGCCCTTTGGTATTGAAACGGACTGAAGCAAAAAGGGCGATCGCCCCGTCGCTACCCTATCACTCTAGTCTATAAGAAAGCGCTGTACTGCGATCGTAATAACAATTTAATCGCAAAATGGGGAAATGACACCAGCTCAAAAAAAATACCACTGTCGCCAAACTCCAAACCCTGGTTGGCATCAGTGATTCCCAATCTAAAATCTAAAATCTAAAATGGTATTACCTGCCGTATCATGTTACACAATCAGTCAACGAGATCCGTGTTTCTACTGTGCCCAAATGCAGTATAATTGGCTGAATATTCCCAAATCGTTTAAGTAAAACAATGGACTGGCGAAAGCTCATTCATCCCAACCCGAAAGCTTCAACAAGTCAACCAGCAGCGCCAGAAACTCGATTGTCTGTAGAATTTTTGCTAGGGCTCTTTGCTGCGGGATGGACTCAACAGCAGGTGTTAGAAAAATATCCCGCACTGACTTCGGAAAAGTTACGCGCTGCTTTGGCTGGTGCGGATTCCCAGTTAGTGTCATCCATCGCTAATCCAGAATTACAAGAAATTATCGCTCAAACTAGAGAATAATTTAAAATGCTAACACCTGAAGGATTGCGGGCTGTTTTCCGTTTGCTGCTGAATGTCTCCATATATAAAAGTTCTACTTGACACGATAATTCCAGGTTTGGATAGCTAAATCTATAAACCATCCTAAATTAAAGTCTGTCTCCTTTTGGTAAATTTCCCACCATTCCCTAGTAGTGCTATCAATAGGTGGAGTAATTCCTTTAAGGAGATACAAAAGTAAGAAAAAAGTATTATGATTATAACCTAGTGCAGCTTGCGTCAAGTACATATTAGGTTTACACCATTTTAACATTCCATGCCTAGTCATTCCTGAAAATGTATTAGGTTGAGGTTGCTCTTTTAAGTTGATAGTATCTTTGGTACAAACAACCCATTCTATAGAAGAATTTGAAGAAAAAGGGTTGCCTACTTTTTTCAAAACACATCCAAATCGAGTTATCGGTGTTTTGATATTATTATTAACGGCTGTTGGCAACCAAAGAAATAAAACGATTCCGTTAGTAGTGTTAGTTATTTCTGCCACTTTTTTGTGATTCACTCCATCCCCAGTTCCATACAATATTTTTCTGTAAGTGGTACTAACCATTTCTTTTACTTTTGGCTGAGACAAAAGCAAAGTTCGCAACTTCAGAAAATCTGTATGATAGTCTGGTGGGAGCCTACCTACAAAATTGCAAGTAAAAGGAGGTAAACTGCTAAGATCTAAATTATGAGAGATTTCTGGCAACCCAAATACAGGGTAAGAAATTTCATAAATTTGACTTAATAGTTTAAATTGACCTGAATTATGATAATTTTGTACAGCAAATTCCCAAAAACAAAAATCTTCTTCAAATTTTGAAGCTTCTTTGTCTGTGTAATTATCATCGTGAAAACTCGGTGCGATCGCTATCATTTTCACGGGCAATGAATAGTCAATTTTCTCCTCAAAGCATTTATTGGTGAGAATAGCTTTACGATAACGAGTTAGCTGCGAAACTAATCCTCGATCTTCTTCATTTTTCAACTCAATAATTATCGGTTGATTTTCGGATTTGGTACAGCACAATAAATCGCATCGCTGCATTTTTACAGTATGCTGCCTTTTGATTTTAATTAGCGAGGGAAATATTTCATCAAATTTCTCATCTATATAATCTTCCAAATCCATCTCGGATTGAAACCTGATTTCACCACCAATATAAATTAACTTGCGATTAGCAGTTTTTACCCTCTCATTCAACCTTTTACCTTGGGTTGATAGATGTTTTGCTTTGAGGTATGGCACAGTAGCTCTCCCATAAAGTGAGCATTGGCCGCAAGCTTAACTCACGAGCCATGCCCAATTATATCACTTATCATCCCTGACCGGCAGCGATGTATCCAGAATTTCCATCAACAATTCCAGCCGCGAAGGACGGCTCAACATCGGCACTAAATTCGGTAAGGAGTAGTAATCTCCCGCAAACGTAAAGGTTTCCACCGATACTTGTTTGTCCTTCAATTGCTTCTGGACATATTCGCACCAAGCACCAACTCGCACAATCACAACATCAGGAATTACCCCCAAACTGCGGCAGTAATTCTGATAAGCATCTGCAAAATAAGGTGCAGCGTTTTCGCCTTCATCTGTCACCATAATGAATTGTTCGACAACCTGCTTCTTAATCCGCATTGCTTCCACCGCGCAACCGCAACTTGTGCCGCCGCCAGCGCGAATGTGCTTGAAAGCGCCTTCCCAGTCTGTCAATTCGCTGCCGTTTGCTTGCACTGGATACGGTATCGTGTCAAAGGCATAAACGAACAGTGCAGCCTCGGAAATGCCGGAAATCAAAGCAGCGAGACGCTTCCCGACTTCGATCGCACTTTCCATTGAACCCGACTTGTCAATCAACAAACCGGTTGCTTTCGCAATCTTGCCGCGCTTCTTCACCTGTTCGTTTGTCACCGCTTCCAGCTTCGCCACCGTTGCTGCGTCGAAGTTCGCGCCCGCGCCCGCAACACTCGCTTTGTAAGCAGAAACCCGATCGCACTTTACCGCTTCATCCAGCTTCGAGTCAATCAACTGCTTGACTTCCGCGTGATCCATCGCCCCGCGCGACTGAATCGATTTCAAATTGTTGATAACTTCCTGCGGCGACATCGAGTTAATCAGCGCGGCCAAAACCGTTGGCGTTAGCTGTCTGATCGCACCAACTGCGATCGTATACGGAATCTTGTACTCAACAATCAAATTCGCCTGTTCCGCAGGTGTCGCCGCCTTGGCCAACTGCTTCAAAACGAACGCCAGAGAGTCTTCCGGCGGATTGTCTTTGAAGAGAATAGCGTTAGCGCGATCGCTCGGCTTGACGTGCAGCGTTGCGTACAAATGCTTCATCGCCTTGCGGTTGCGGAGGGCGGCGCGATCGAAAAACTGTGCATTCTTTTCCCGCGATTTCAGATAGCGAGTGACAGCAGTGCGCGCGCTGCGCGGCACCTTATTCTGGTGCCGCTTCATAAAGTCCACAATGCGCGAAACCTCGTAGGGAGGGAACTCTTGCAGCATCATAAACCCGGCATCTCGGTGTTCCGTCAGCGCCGAAGTCAGCAAATTTCCGGCAAAAACTTCCTTGTGATCGCGCACGTCGCCGTGACGCTGATACCACACTGCTAAATGACCGTAAAAAATGGGGTCTAATTCGATAATTAACTTGTGAATTTCTGCTACTTTTTCTAATACACGGTGAGGAGTGGTGAGCAGACTGTTGAGCATTTCCAAACGCAAATCGCGTTCTGCTGTATTCATATTCATTGGTGTTACCTTCCTATTCGATTTTGGATGTTGGATTTGAGAAGTATTCAAAATCGGTGGTTGGCAGTTGTTGCACGCTAGCGAGTGAAATTTAAAAATCACCGCGCAAGTTTGGGGAGCTTTTTTTAGTAAACCTATGGCTAAACCTAATAGGGTCTGTATGTAAGCTCTCGCGATTGGGGCGCGGCAAAAACTGCGATTTGAAATTAACTATTTCAGGGAAACTGTTTCTAATTCGATCGCTCTCAAATCTGGTTCAACCCAGTTATTTCGAGCTTCCCAAGACATCAGCCGATCGCGCGTGTAGTAGCGAAAGGGTAAAGTGCGATCGGCATATTTTGCAATCAAACCGTTAGCCAGATGTACGATCGACCGATTCCGGCTTTCATCGGCGAGATATCGGTGAATAGTTCGCACCCAAAACAGCGTTAGCGTTTCGTGATACCCGCTGTTTTTTGTGGTTTCAATTCCTTGAACCGAGTTGTAACGTTTAATGCCATTGCGAATCGCATTGATTGCTTCTTGCTCGGAGTCATAAAACAGATACCAAAGGGCAACGGTTAAATGTGCCTCGTGCGTCCATTGACTTCGCGACAGGTTGCATTCTTGGAAGGCATGAATCACACTGTCTATCTCTTTGGGCGATAGGTAAATTATAGTTTTTTTGGTCATGATTTAAGGCTCCTCACACACCACTTTTATATCTAACTTTTTATAAAGATGAGATGTTCCGCACAAGTTTGCGAAGCGTTTTGACTGTCCGATGGCTCTACCCCTGAGCTACAGCCCCTTAAACGGGGCTGGCAGGATTTGAACCTGCGACAAATCGATTAGAATGTGTGTATTCGCTTCACTCGTTAGGGTGCGGAACAAAATTTTTCTAATCTCTAAACTAGAAAATTTTGACTTGTGATTATTCTAAATTGCTCAATTATTTTTGCCTTTTATAGCATTAAAAGTCACTTCGCGCAAGTTAAGAAAGCCGTTGGCACATACGCAGGAGTTGAACCCGCGACCTTTTCTGTTAAAGAGAAATGCTCTACCAATGAGCTAGTATGTAAGCTTCCTTTGTTGGGGCGCGAAGTGGAACTTTTAAGCGCCTGAAAGATATAAAAAATTCAGCTATAAAAGGCAGCGCACAAGTCAGAGAAGCTTTTTTTCAGCCTAGGGGCCCGTAGGAATTGAACCTACAATTGGATTTTAAGTTGAACGTTTCCAGTTTGTAAGCTTCTTTAGTTGGGGTGCGCTGTCTAATACGTGCTTTAAGTTAATTTCTAGCCGTAAACAGCTTCTGGGCGGACAATTAAATCACCGCTGGGACGGCGATCGAGCACGTAAGACTCGAAACGCTCGCCCTTGACATCAAAATGCTTTGCCAGACGTTCCTTAATAGCCTTGTCGCTCATTCCTGCCGCGATACCCAGTTGGTTTTCCGCCAAGTCATAGGAACGTCCTTCAAAACGAATGTGAACCATTACCGATACCTCCTAGAGCAATTTTGGATTTGGGATTGGTAGCTTATCTGCTCTCGACTTTGGCTTTTTGTGAGACTTAGCAAATTGCCAGTATCGGTAAAGATTCACGAAATCTGATAACCTTTACTGAAAGAAGCGCCGTTCTAGGTGATAAGCTTGTTTGATTCTGCGGATTTCCTCAGCCTTTTTGGTTGCTTGAAATCTGGCCGAACTTGTCTGTTCTGAATCCGCATGAAATTCATTGAAATTAGACTGATTTCCTACAGCATCTGACTCTGGTCGAGTCAGTTTGTAACCGAACAGTCTCGTATAAAGTAACAACATGACCATCGAGTCTGTATTGCAAGACTTCCAACTTGATGTTCCTTGAAATTTTGAGCAATATTCAGTTGTCAAGGTTCAGAATTTGCACGGAAAATACAGGTTTTTGCTTGTCCTGCGCTTTCCATATTTTTTATGCTACATAAATACTACACAGGTGTCAAGGGGGTAGCAAAAGTTTTTTAGATAAAACTTACACGAGGGGCGAGAAACCGGGTTTTTTCACGAAAATACTTCGTAGCAACCCGCAGATTTAGTAAAAAACCCGGTTTCTTTGGTCAAAGCGCGATCGCGAACTGTAACATCGATCAAACGTCCTTAACATAAGAAATGCTATCGCGAATATTGTGGAAGCCCGCAGACTCGTAAAGATGCAAGGCACCTGATGAATTTTCAGCATCGACGCCGAGAATAGCAGTAGCGACACCGGCAGCTTTCAGTCGATGCAAACCAGCGAGCAACATCGCTCGTCCCAATCCCATTTTGCGGAAGCCGCGCCTAGTCCCGAGACAAGCAATCCAGCCTTCATTGCGCCCGGTACGATCGCACTCTTCCACACTAATCTTGCAGCAACAAAAACTGACAAATGTGCCGTCATCAGCAACAGCAATCAAGTCTAAATCATTTCTGTAATCGGGTTTAGCTAGCTCGTGCTTAAATTTATCCACCGTTAAATCGTGATGATTCCAGTGATCGATAAACGACTGGTTGAACATTTCTACCCAAGCTGCCGCATCCTGTTCGCCGGGGAACTGACGCAGCGCGAAACCTTCGGGAAAGTGCGGTTCTGGGATCGGTTCAGAGAGCGATCGCGCCATTCGGTAAAAATAGCGATCGGCCTTAAAACCGCAACTAGCCAGCACAGAAATGCGATCGCAATCCTCAGCGCGCGCGTAGGTTCGCAGCTTCACGCGCGCGCCCCGCATCCCAGACACTTCGCGCATCCGCACTTCACCCCAGGCGATCGCGGCTGCTTCCACATCACCACCGCGCGCATCGGGGTGAACGCGAAACCAGAGCCAACCGTCAATTACTTCCCCAGGTTCAGAAATCCACAACCGAGCGAAACCGATTAATTTTCCCTCCACATCTTCCCAAAGGCGAATATCGCGGGCTTTGTCGAGGGACGGTTGGTTAAATTCTTGTTGCAATTCCGAGAGGGAAGTACCTTCGTCGAGCCGATCAACTTCTTCGCAAGTATTGATTAAATGGGCGATCGCAGTTAAATCGCCATCGCCCCCATAGCAGCGCGCCGAGAGACTTGCCATCATAGCTAATCACCATTTCCTGTCGTTATTCAGTTTAAAAATAGCTTGGGCGATCGCACTTTTATCGATCGACTCGCCCCAATGGTCGATCGGCATTCAAAATCTGACAACGCAAACACTCACAGTAATCCAACCGCTACAGCCGTTGACTGCGATCCTGAGCGCCAAATGGGCGTAAAACTACATACTAGAGACAGTTTAAAGTCTCAAAGCCTTGTGAGTCCTATGTTATTTGGGATGGGAGTAGAAGGACTTGAACCTTCGACCTTGAGATTAAGAGTCACCTGCTCTAACCAACTGAGCTATACTCCCGCATCTAGGCTACTATAACACAACTGTTCTGAAAATTCAACTATTTTTGTATAAATTTGTGGCGATCGCCCAGGGTCAATATTTAACGCAAGTGCGATCGCCCTGATTCCATATTTCATTTATGCGCGATCGACCTCAAGCACCTCGGGTGAAAGCATCCAACCTCTGTAAACTACTTCTGAGTTTTGGGGAA
Organism: Microcoleus sp. K5-D4; assembly: GCF_036704575.1. Classification (NCBI taxonomy): domain Bacteria; kingdom Bacillati; phylum Cyanobacteriota; class Cyanophyceae; order Oscillatoriales; family Microcoleaceae; genus Microcoleus; species Microcoleus sp. K5-D4. The sequence continues at coordinate 24,164 of NZ_JAUBSD010000024.1, read as the reverse complement.
GCGGCGGGCTGATTTTAGGTGAATTGTCCCCCAAGGATTCTCAGCAAATAGCCGCAGTGTTGAATCCTGCGTTATTCAGCGATGCAGCTTGGTCGATGTACATCTCATCAACCTGTTTTGGATTGAAGTAATCGCTAGGAAAAAGAAATATCATGACAGCTTTAGTATTGGGGCATAACCTTACAATAATATGAGTAATTGTACATAAATAAATAATGAGTAAGGTGGACTTTTGCCCACCCTACTGATTCTAATTGGTTCCGAAAGCGTCTACTTGAGAATGTGGGACACGACACCGGCACCGACAGTACGATTGCCTTCGCGGATGGCAAAACGCATATTTTGTTCGATCGCGATCGGCTGCAACAACTTCACAGTCATATTAACCCGGTCGCCCGGAATTACCATGTTGATCGCGCTTCCGTCATCAGCCGTAAAAGATGCGATCGTACCCGTAACATCCGTTGTCCGCACGTAGAATTGAGGGCGATATCCCGCAAAGAAAGGAGTCCGGCGGCCGCCTTCTTTTTCCGACAGCACGTAAACCTCAGAATCGAATTCAGTGTGAGGTTTAATTGAACCGGGTTTAGCAAGCACCATCCCCCGCTCAATTTCGTCTTTTTGGATGCCGCGAAGCAACAAACCGACATTATCTCCAGCCCTTCCTTCATCCAGAAGTTGCTGGAACATTTCAACGCCGATAACAGTTATCGTGCGAGTGTTTTGGATTCCCACCAATTCCACAGTATCGCCGACTTTGATTTTACCCCGCTCGATTTTGCCCGTGGCGACAGTTCCCCGACCTTTGATCGAGAACACATCTTCAACAGCCATCAGAAAAGGTTTGTCAATATCGCGATCGGGCGTAGAAATCCAGTCATCTACCGCATCCATCAAATCGTAAATGCCATCGACCCACTCATCCTCGCCGCGCTGAATTTTCGGATTAGCAGTCATCTTTTCCAGCGCTTTCAGTGCCGAACCTGCGACAATTGGAATATCATCGCCCGGGAAACCGTAAGAAATGAGAAGTTCGCGAATTTCTAACTCGACCAACTCCAAAATTTCCGCATCCTCCACCATATCTTTCTTATTCAAAAAGACAACCAACTTCGGCACTCCCACTTGCCGCGCTAACAAGATATGTTCGCGAGTTTGAGGCATCGAGCCATCGGCAGCAGACACGACGAGGATTGCACCATCCATTTGAGCGGCACCCACGATCATGTTTTTCACGTAATCAGCGTGACCCGGACAATCAACGTGAGCATAATGGCGCTCGCCAGTTTCATACTCAACGTGAGCCGTATTAATCGTGATTCCCCGCTGTTTCTCTTCCGGTGCAGCATCGATTTCATCGTATTTTTTAGCCTTGGCCCGACCCTGTGCAGCCAGCGTCATTGTAATCGCCGCTGTTAGGGTTGTTTTGCCGTGGTCAACGTGACCGATCGTACCGACATTGATGTGGGGTTTGTTCCGTTCAAATTTGGTGCGTGACATTACATTTGATTCTCCTCTAAGAGTTGTTTTTGGTTTCTAATCATGAGTTTTTAGTCCTTAGCCTGTTATTGATGACTAAGGACTGATGACTAATGATTAAAAAGGAAAGTGGAGGAGTCGAACCTCTACAGCTTTCGCTGCACTCTGGTATTCCAAACCAGTTGCCGTCCACACAGCCGCACTTTCCAAGTTTTGGAATTTTTAACCGCAGATAAACGCTGATTAAGGCAGATAGATTGAAAGTGGGTGGTATAGGAGTTGAACCTATCTGGTACCGGTTAAAAGCCGGGTGCATAACCGCTTTGCTAACCACCCTTAAAAATTCAGCGTTTGTGTAATTACTAAAAAATTATTGTGTAGTAAACACTTCAGTCCTTTTTTGCCCCCAGCAATTGCAACGCCTAAAGTCCCGATTGCTAATGCTTCACTCGATAATGAAGTAACATGAAACCGTTGCTATAGATTTTGCGATCGGTAAGTTCCAAATCTGTCGGATCGAGTGCACGGGAAAAAAGAGGAATTCCAGATCCGATAACTAGCGGATTCAACTTGACAATCATCTCGTCAATCTCCGAAAAAAGAGTTGCCGCTAAAGCGCCACCACCGCACAGCCAGATGTCTTTACCCGTTTCTTTTTTCAATTCCTTAACCAATGCGACAGGATTGTCCGAAACAAGTTCAATATTCTCATCATGACTGGCTTCCATAGTGCGCGAAAAAACATACTGCTTCAAGCTGGGATAAGGATTAGTTACACCAACATTTAGCCCTACCTCATAGGTTTTCCGTCCCATCAAAACGGCATCAAACTGCTTGTTCTCTGCACGAATGCCTCGTGCTTGCTGAAAGTGAGCGGGAAAAGTTTCAGGAAAGGAATCGAATAAATCAGCGAAATGCTCTCCTTCCATAGGAAAACAATCAAATGAGCCATCTTCGCGAGCAATAAATCCGTCAACGGTGCAAGCAACGTAATATTTTAGTTTTCTCATATTTAACCTTTCTTTTGATAAACTGACAAGACTACAAATGGAGAGGACGGGACTCGAACCCGCATCGATCGGCAGCAACTTTCAGGAAACGCGCTTCCTTACTGCCCGCAAGCAGATGAGAACTGCCCCCATCTCGGACTGTTAATTCCTTTCAGTGCCTCCGCAACCCGCTGCCAGTTTGCGTTTTCAGGGAACGTCGCGAAGCAACTTTTTACCCTACTCAACAAACCCGATCGTCCTTTTGGGAGCCGCTTTTCCAAAGTTTTTACGGTGCCATTCCAGTTAGGCGACCTCCCCGCAATTTTTCTCAGTCTATGATAGCAAATCTCGTAAAAAATTGACCATGATTCTCCCTTATTTATATATAAAATCATAAGCAATCCACCGAGGAGGTACTGCCCCTCCTATCCCCGCGTTATCAGCACGGTGTCTCGCTTTTCGACTTCCGGTGGTTAAAAGGAAGATGAAGGAATCGAACCCTTACAGTTACCTGTACCCCAGTTTTCAAGACTGGTTGCCAACCATTTAGCGGCATCTTCCAAGGGGTGTCTGACGGGGCTTGAACCCGCTAATAACTAGCTTCACGGGCTAGCGTCTCGACCGCTTCGACTTCAGACACCGGAAGTGGAGTCAAGGAGAATCGAACTCCTGGCCTCTTGCGTGCAAAGCAAGCGCTCTACCAATTGAGCTATGACCCCGCGTAAAAGATTCACCTGTGGAGTAAATCTCAAATCTCAAATCTCAAATCTCAAATTTGTGTGGTGGATTGCGATCGGATTTGAACCGATATCTTTCTAACAGCCAGTTAGATGCTTTACCAATTAAGCTACGAACCCAGACAGCAGGAGCGGTAGGACTTGAACCCACAACTTTCGAGGTAGAAGCTCGATACTCTATCCAGTTGAGTTACGCTCCCATGTTTTTTGTTAATGCGCGATTCCCTACGGGATAGCGGCGCTTCACGCACTTTGACGTGCAAGTTATCAGAGCATTGCGTTTTCTCAGTTACTAGAGGGACTCCGCCGATGAGTTACTACACACTCTTTAAAGGATGGCTACCTTTAAGCCAACCTGCCGGGTTCATGGCACTCCTCGTTCTCAAACGCCCGCTGATTTTGACAGCGTTACCTTTCCTCTCGTACTAAAGTATGTAGGCTCTAAAGATTGGGGCACGCAAAGGGCGATCGCTCTTAATATAAAAAATTATCCATTCAATGGAATCAACCTCCTTAAATTAAAGCAAAAACAACGAGAGTGGTAGGACTCGAACCCACAACATCCGCGTCCGAAGCGCGGCGCTCTATCCATTGAGCTACACTCCCATAAATTGGTAGTCCTGGCAGGATTTGAACCTGCAACATCTTGCTTGTAAGGCAAACGCTCTACCGTTGAGCTACAGGACTACAAAAGCGGATGATGGGACTCGAACCCATGCGCTGAGAATGGCATACTCAGATGCTAGCCTTTACATCACACCCGCAAACCGATTTGAGATTTGAAATTTTGGATTTAACTGAGATGTTGCACCATTGTTAATAAGCCTTTTATGAACTGCCAAGATGCCCGTTCCACAAGAAAATCTACTCTTTGTGGAACAGGCATCTTGCCTGTTCTGGAGAAGGGTGCAAGATGTGAGATTTAACAAACTTCTTGTTTCCCTAAGCGGATAACGAGGCTCGAACTCGTGCCTAGAGTTTGGAAGACTCGAATGCTACCGTTACACCATATCCGCAATTGTGGGGCTGGTGATAGGAATTGAACCTACAACCGACTGATTACAAATCAGTTGCTCTGCCTAATTGAGCTACACCAGCACGCCAAGCAGATGGCGAGATTTGAACTCGCAAGAAAGCTTTACAAGAACCTCATGTTGCCAATTACATCACACCTGTATTTTTGGTGGCGGGGGCAGGAGTTGAACCTGCTATTAAGAGGCTTATGAGACCTCCAAGCCTACCCAGGCTACTTCACCCGCGATGTCACCAAATACCCCTGACTGGCATCGAACCAGCACTAACTAGATCCTAAATCTAGCGCCTCTACCAATTGGGCTACAGGGGCAAAACCGATTTGAGGTTTGAGATTTGAGATTTTAGATTGAATAAAACCTCATACCCCTGACAGGCCTCGAACCTGCAAAAAACACTCGTTCTGAGCGAGTGATGTTTTCCAATTACATCACAGGGGTAAAGTCGGGATGGTTGGATTTGAACCAACGACTCCATGCTCCCAAAGCATGGCTTCTGGCCGCTGAATTACATCCCGTTCATGCTCCTAGTGAGACTCGAACTCACAATCAAAATAAAACAGATTTTAAGTCTGCCGCGTCTGCCAATTCCGCCACAGGAGCAAGTAGAAACTTAGTTAAAAATTTGGTACTCCTGGTGAGATTTGAACTCACACAACACAATTTTTGAAATTGCGGCCTCTGCCAATTGGGCTACAGGAGTGTAATTGATCTGCTTTGGTAATAGCAGAACTGGGAAGGCAGGGCTCGAACCTGCATTTTGCCGCTTTCAAAGAGCGGTGCCCTACCAATTAGGCGACTTCCCAATTATTGGATGCCGAGGCAGGGGTTGAACCTGCAACCTCATCGTTCAGAGCGATGCGACTTGCCTTTCGTCCACTCGGCAATTGAAAAAATGGCTGCCCCAGTAGGACTCGAACCTACAACCTAGCGGTTAACAACCGCTTGCTCTACCATTGAGCTATAAGGCAACGCAATCCCCCAAGTCAGTATCGAACTGACGACCTCTTGTTCTTCACACAAGCACTCTACCAACTGAGCTATCGGGGGAAAACGGAGAAGGAGGGATTTGAACCCTCGACGGCTGTTAAACCGCTCTTTCTTAGCAGGAAAGCGCCTTAAGCCACTCGGCCACCTCTCCATAGCGAGAACGGAGGGATTTGAACCCCCAAATCTTCAGTTTCGTAGACTGAGATGTTATCCAGTTACACCACGTTCTCAAGATTGCAACTGCATATTAAACGCAGTTACAAATGGGTCGGGCTGGAATTGAACCAGCAACGCTTTAAGCTACTGTTTTACAGACAGCTACCCACGCCAATAGGAGGGCCGACCCAAGATATAAATTTTGGTAGGTCGTCGAGGAATTGAACCTCGATCCTTCCGCTTAAAAGGCGGCTGCAAAACCATTCTGCCAACGACCCAGGAGAAGTGCTGACGGGAGTTGAACCCGCAATCACTTGGGTGAAAACCAAGCGGCTTAAACCATTTGCCTACAGCACTATAAATTGGCACAGGAACTGAGATTTGAACTCAGAATGCTGGTTTTGGAGACCAGAGTGTTGCCAGTTACACCATCCCTGCTTGTGGTCGCAGCGGCGGGATTTGAACCTGCATTGACCAAGGTATGAACTTGGCGCTTTACCATTAAGCTACGCTGCAATGTCACTTTCGCTTCGTTCCTTTTCAAAGTTAAATAAATTAATTAAAAGACTGTTAGTTTAATCTTTTAATTTCTATTTTTTAATTTCTGATTGGGAACAGAGGTTAGGGCGGGATTTGAACCCGCGAAAATCGGTTTTGCAGACCGACGCCTTCAACCACTCGGCCACCTAACCTGGGAGTCCCGACGAGGTTTGCACTCGCAATCTTCTCCTTGAGGGGGAGACGGCTTGACTTTTGCCTACGGGACTTTGACCCCCGCCGAAAAACGGATACTTGCTTTCCGACAGGAGGTGTGGATTTTAGACCAAAGTTCCAGTTCCTAGATTCTTCTCCTGTGGAGTAAATCTAAAATCTAAAATCTAAAATCTAAAATCGACTGACGGGAGTAACGAGACTTGAACTCGCAACCTTTCGCTCGACAGGCGACTGCTCTGACCGGTTGAGCTATACCCCCGCGAAAATCAACAATATTCTGTCCTTGAATTAGTCAAGTTGGGACGGGGTGGCGGTTGATTCCGCGTACTACAACCCGATCGGGCTATTGTTGCCGGAGTCTACACCGCCGATGTCCACAATTATGTGACACGATTAACTTCCTATTCTGTTTTCAAGGTTCATATTGCTGGTGGGACAAGGCTTTGAAGCTCTTTCCCCTTCGCCATACGCTTATACTACATTTATAATACAAGACTGTCAAGGGGGTAATACAACTTTTTTTTAAATTGGGTTTTTTAAAGGGGTGTCGATCGCTCCCACTAACCCTATGCGTTCCCCAAAACCCTTATATACCAAGGTATTTTGCTGCTAAACTGACGGTGTTGCGTAAGGTAAATCTGATGCTGAAACTGTACTACACTCCAATTTCTATGAATTCTCGCCGTGTGTGGGTGGCACTTCTGGAAAAACAGATTGCGTTTGAGCCTCTAGCACTTAACCTCGACGGCGACCAATTTAAGCCGGATTTTCAGGCAATTAACCCGTTCCACCGCATACCGGTGTTAGTGGATGGAGATTTGACTTTGGTGGAGTCGCTGGCAATTCTCGATTATCTGGAGGCGAAATACCCCACGCCTGCACTGCTACCGACAGAGGCGAAAGCGTTGGGAATTGTACGGATGGTGGAAATGCTGACGTTAAATGAACTGTTGCCGGCAATGTTTCCATTAACACGTCAAATGCTGGGTGTAGCGGGAGACACAGCAGAGAAGTTGGAACAGTCAAAACAGCAGATAGTAACGCTGCTGAGGTTTTTTGAGGGCTTGCTGGCGGACGATCGCACTTATTTTGCTGGGGAACAGTTTACTTTCGCCGAAGTGGTGGCGGGCACTGCGGTGCCTTCGCTGGGGATGTTTGGCATATCTTTTGATGAGTATCCGAAGTTGCAGCAGTGGGCCGATCGACTTGCAGGGCGATCGAGTTGGCAGCAAACCGAGGTATCTCAAGCCGAAATTGCGGCCAAAATCCCAATTATTAAGGATTTACTGGCGGCAAGGCTTTAAAAGAGCGATCGAGCTTCAAATAAAATAAATATAGGGGGTGATTGAACTCCCCGCTTTACAAATAAATCTAAAGATACCGGGCGATTTTCAATCGCCGCTTTACAAACAAACTTTACCTGGGTTGACTCAAGAAACTCTTAAGCCTTGCTTTGCGGGTTTTGTCTGTCTAGGCGCGCATCCGAGCGCCCGCATTCGATCGCTGTCAATCCCCGGTGAGACATATTTATAGAAAACTTCGATCGCAACCGCAAGAATTAACACTGACGAAAATGCCGATAGCCCAAACTCGCACAAAAGATTAATCGCCCTGCGATAATCAGCTTTTAGATATCCAATACTACAAATCAAACCTTGTCTGAATTGCCCTTAACTCCCGTACCCGCATCGCCAGAAGCCGATCGCCCAAACCTCCATCACTGGCTACACTCGTTGGATACCTGTCCGAGTACCAACAGTTGGGCGATCGCCCGCGCGGCCCAACTCCACCACGGAGATGCAGTATTTACCAAGCGACAAACCAGCGGGCGCGGCCAACACGGGCGCACTTGGCACGCCCCAACTGGTGTCTTAACTGTTAGTTTTGTACTCGACAACCTCAACCCCAATCTGTTGCCAGGGCTCAGTTTAGCAGCGGGTTTAGCCGTGATTTACGCGATCGAAGATTTGGTTCCCGACTGTCGCGATATGCTGCGCCTGAAATGGCCAAACGATGTCTGGATCGATCGCCACAAATTAGCCGGAATTCTCTGCGAAGCTACTTCTGGCAATGCTTTGTGCAAAACTCGCGCGGTTGTGGGAATTGGACTCAACCGCTGCGTAGATTTCGCGGCTGCGGGATTGGATGAAAGGGATCTCGGCAATGCGGTAAGCTTGCATTCTATTGCTAGTAAAGTACCAGATGAACTGTGTTTGGTCGATCGACTGCGGCACTATTTACTCGAACTAGCCGATATGTTTTCTACCACAGACAAGCCAGCCTCCAAGTCCGGTTTAGCGCTACTTTTGCCGGAATTGCGCCGCCGCGATGCGTTGATTGGCTGCCCGGTGGCGATCGAACTTTCCTCGGAAACCATCTGTGGAGAAGCCGTCGGCATTGATGGAAGCGGCCGCTTGTTAGTATGCTTGGCGGGCGATCGAATACAAGCCTTTACCTCTGGGCGAGTTCGATTAATTTAAGAGGAAGAAGGAAGTTCGGCAACGGATTCTGTAACGGATGTAACGGATGTAAAGGATAGAAGGAAGAAGGAAGTTCGGCAACGGATTCTGTAACGGATGTAACGGATGTCAGTCCGATGGAAGAAGGAAGAAGGAAGAAGGGAAATGCAGTCAGAGCAATATTTTCAGCGATAAAAAATGTTCTAACCTTCTTGCCAGTTACTATAAATTAAGAGAAAGAAGTCATTAGTCATTAGGGAAAATTCCCAATTAACAATGCCCGATGCCCGATTCCCCATGCCCGATTCCCTATTCCCAATTTTAATTGATCACCTCAAATACTACCAATCTGCTCAACCACAGCGGTTGATTGGCCTCCACACCTTCCGGGCGACCCTTAGTAGAAGCAATTTGTATTCTATTGCCATTTATCCCTTGTCTAACCAAAATATTTTTCACATTTGTCGCCCTTTCCAGTGCCAACTTTTGATTTTCTGCCGGAGTGCTTTTAAAATCGCTGTAGCCAACTATCCTTAAATTCTTCGTGCGGTTTTTCTCCATATATTCCTTGACTTTACTAAGTTTTTGTGCGACATCTTTCGCCTCCAAACTTGCCGAACCTGCACCGAAATACACGCGAACTGGCATTATTATCTTTGGCGGCGGTGGAGTTCCTATTATCACTGTATTTGTTACGGACTTTACCCCCGGAATTTTCTCAAAAGCTTGAGTTATTTTCTGAGCATCTGGCACTTTGCTTACGCTGCCTGCAACGGCGACTTTTCCCTCTGCATAGCGAGCTGAGATATTAATGCTTTCTACTTTATTCAAAAGAGCTGCCGTCCGCTTGACATCGGCTTCGACTAAAACTGGATCGGGAGGTACTTCAACGGCTATAATTTTATTTTCAATTCTTGATTGTGGAGCCACTTGCTGAGCGATTTTTTCCGCTTTCAATCGCAGATTTTGATTTGGCACTCGGCCCGAAATCTGCAATAATTTATCTTTAACATCTGCCGCGATACGATAAACCGATAACTCTGGAGCAGATTGTAATGCTAAATTCGTATCTGCTTCTAAGTTCGCTTCAACTGCACTGCGGTATTGATGAATTCCCCAAGGTACCCCAATTAAACCTAACGCTGCCAAACCGATAATTGGTAAAATGGGAAGCTTAGAAGATTTAATTTTTACATCTGTATCGATTAATTTTTGCAATTTCGAGTTTACTTCTGGTGGTACAGTTGCTGGATCGCCGTTAAATGACCGAATTTGATCTCCGTATTCTTGAACAATATTGTTGAATATCGCTCGCATTTTGTACTTAAACCACTGGCGGGTTTCTCCTTGCATCACTACTGCTAGATAACACGAACCCGCAACTTCCAGCACGATCGTAGATGTGCCGTATTCTATTGCATCAATTTCTGCAATATTTCCAGACTGAGATATGCAATCGTTGACAAAAGCCCGAATAGCAGTCAGCATCCCCGCTACCATGTCTGATTCTAGCTGTTCGCGTTCAGACTTCTGCACTGCTGAAATTACTAAGCCCGATTCTGTTTGAATTAAAAAAACAGCTTTAACACTCAGTGCTGTTGTTTCTTTTATCAGCAATTCTGCTTCAGAAATGCCCTGTAATTTTGCTTTAATTTTGCGACTAATTCTCTCTGGACTTAAAGATGCTTCGAGTTTTTCATTAATCTCCCGCATCATCTCGGCGATGTATTTTAAAATCGTGCTGCCGATGATCGGATAAAGTGCATCCGACATTGCTTCTCTCTTGAGATGAATTTGCTGTTTGATAGCGGTGGCCATTTCCGGCGCGATCGCCATTGCAATTTCATCGGGCGATTCACTGATTCTGTGGCTGATTCCCACAGGAAGAGCAGGCGATATGGCTACTCCCATCGATTGTCTATTTTCTCGGCTTTTCGTATTAATTATTTCATCAATTATCGGAGCTATGGTTTCGACAAATGATTTTCTAGACTCATTAATTGTTTGGATCATCATTTCGGGAAAGATGACTTTAATTCTGGCAAGTAATTCTTCCCGATCGCCACCCCATTCCGCATCAGTAATTTTGCGATCGAGTTCGCCTACTTTATCGTTGAGTCTGTAATTATAACTTACCACTTCATCTAACAATGGTAAAATAGATTCTATGACCGACTTTTGCAGTTGGGCGTGATGGCTAACCATCAGCTCGTCAATCAAAGGTTTCAGTAAATCTGTAAACAAGTCTGTCGATTCATAAATCCGGTGTTCGATCGCCACAATCTTTTGTTCGATCTTCGCGAGTCTTTGATCGATCCTTTTATTCTGAATGATGGCATCGACAGCGGGGGCGATCGCAGATTCTATCTCTAGCTTTGCTTCCCCGATGTTTCGAGACAGCATTTCTACAATCACTGGCATTATTCTTGCCATCAACCCTTCTATCTCGGCTAAAACTTGCTGCTGAACTTCGACAATCTTAGTTTCATTATTTAATATTTGTGCTGCAATACCGCTGTTTTGAATAGCCGTGTTGACACCGGGCGCGATCGCCTCTCTCACCTCTAACTTTGTCTCCTCGATTTTCCGGTTCAGCGACTCAATCATTAACGGCATTAACCTTGCCATTATATCTTCCGGCTGAGATTTTTGCTGTCGCTGAAGATTATTTAGTCTACTTTCTACATCGCTCAATTTTCCTTGAACTTCTCTTTGAAGAATTGCTGATTGTATCAAAGGTTCGATCGTCGCTGCTACTTGTAATTTTGATTCATCGATTTTCTGATTAAGCAAATCAGTTATGGCCGGCATTAGCATCGCCATTATCTCTTCTGGCTTCTGAAGTGGCGAGTGTTGTGTAGCCAGTCGCCGTTCGATGATGCTCAATACTTTTTCTTCTATTTCTACCCAAGCTATTCTTACCTGTACTGAGGGGGTGATAGCTTCTACAATCTCTGATTTTAATTCACTAATTTTGCGGTTCAGCAATTCGGTAACTACTGGTACTAGCTGCTTGATTAAATCTTCCGGTTGCTGCTGGTAACGCTGCTGAATATTCGCAACTCTATCTTCAATTCTTACTATCTGTTCTTCAAGTCCGTTTTGATTGTGAATTACTTGATTGACTGTCGGTGCGATCGCCGAAGCTACCTCTAACTTAGACTCCTCTACCTTACGCTTCAGCAGCTCGCCCACCACCAACATCACCCGTTGCATTAACTGTTCTGAATTCGGCAGTTGCTGCTGGTTGAAGTTAGCAATTTTATTTTCCAAATCAGCTATTTTGGTCTGCAATTCGAGCTGATTAATTTGATCGCTGCTAGCGAGTTCGCTCGCCTTTTTTAATTCCGACTTCAACCCCTCTAATTCATCTCTCATCAACTCAGGAATTAACGGCTTCAGTAAAGTCATCAACTCTTGGGGTTCAGACATCAACTTCTCAAAATTTTCTAACCTTTGTTCCACGCTCAAAACATTACTGTAAAATTCCGGTAAATCCCTTTCAAACAGCAGTTGTTGCAACCGCTTAAACTCCTCTACTGCTTGTTCTAACTCTTCCTCAGAGGGTCGATAATTTTTTGCTACCTTCGCGGTTATAGATAAATCGTGTTCTTCATTACTTTTTTCTCGTCTTTGAGAGGGGATCTCTTCATCGTTAGTTAATACTTCCGGTACAAGACTCGGTGCTTCGATCAGGAAAGACAATTGTTTGCGCCGATTTTCCTCATCCTCTAATCGCTGCACAGACTTTTCCGCAAGCGGTAACTTCAGCTCGCTTGGTTCTTTTTTTGATTTCTTTAATAACTGGAATTCAGTCAGTATGGTTAGCAATTCCTGAAGTTGCTCTCCAGCTTTAGAACTTGCTATAGTTGCATCAGAAACCTCTTTTTCTGACTGATATATTTTCCCTGAATTGTCATTTGATGCTGCCATACTGCCCTACCCAAACGTAATTTTAATCGACCGAAGTAAATTACTAGCTTGCTTGTCGCCTCACCCCAGCGAAAATCAATAGGAATGACACAATTTTTCCAAGCGTCAGGCGTACTAAAGCTATCGCCTTATTTTAACTGCTCTTCTGCGACTAGCCAACTGGGCCGCCAAATGCAATGCTGCCTTCATGCTGGAGGCATCCGCAATCCCTTGACCTACAATATCAAAAGCTGTGCCGTGATCCGGAGAGGTGCGGACAAAAGGCAAGCCAATTGTAGTGTTGACTGCTTTATCGAAAGCCATCAATTTTACTGGAATCAACCCCTGGTCGTGGTACATTGCCAAGTAACCGTCGTGAGCTTCCTTGGCTAAACCGTACCAAACTTTAGCCGGTTTTACCCACAGGGTATCAGGGGGGACTGGCCCGTCTAACTGCACTTGAGGAAAGCGAGCGCGCTGCGTTTCCAACCAAGGTATCATCCAGTCTTGCTCTTCATTTCCCAGTTTGCCATTTTCGCCGCTGTGAGGATTTAAGCCAGAAATCGCAATTTTCGGTCTTTCCAGCCCAAAATCTTCTCGCAAACACTCTACCAGCAATTCTAGTTTTTCGCTCAGTAATTCTGGACTCAAAGCATCGGGGACTTGACGCAGGGCAATATGTGTGGTAGCGAGTAAAGTTACGAGCGTCCAGCCACTGTGGGGAGATGTGGCGGCAAACAGCATTCCGAACCGCTGCGATTTTGCCCTTTCTGCGAGGAGTTCTGTTTGTCCGGGATAATTGTAACCGGCCGCCTGCCAGCAAGTTTTGGAAATCGGGCCTGTCACGATGGCGGAGAATTCCCCGGCGAGGGTACGGGCGATCGCGCTTTCCATGTAAGCAAAGCTAGCAGCCCCGCTAGCTGCATTTCCGACACCGGGGACAATTTGGCCCCACTTGCTGTCTGGTTCGATATCAATAATGTTTAATGTTTCGGGATTTGCCGCTTCTGCTACTGGATTGCTCGATCGCAACTTATCGTAGGTTTCCTGCAAAACTCTCCTAGAACCTATAACCGTTGCCCTCAAACCAGCAGCGGTATCGGCCAATGCCTTGAGAATCACTTCCGGCCCAATTCCCGCCGGATCTCCAAGAGTTACAGCTAGTTGTGATTCCCGATCGAGACTCAAGGCAGTTTTCTCCAACAAAATACAGCAATTTCGGCACTGAAATTTTAGCATTCATGTACCTGGTTGCCCCAAATTATATTATCTTTATTTAATGCGATCGCCCAATTGGACATATCAAAACCATGAATCCTGAAATTTTCAATGCAGCCTTTTTGTCCTTTTCCCTAATTTTCGTGGGTATAGCTGGAGGCTTCCTCCTGCTCAAATTGCAAGGCGGCGAAGAATAAGTTTTTTTCAACCAATCCTTCAGAAGCCTTCTACCTTCTGCCTTCTAGAGTCTACTTGCTGCCTAAAGCCAGCCTTCTGCCGAATATCTCAAGCCTAAAATGAGAAAAATTCAGGTTTTTGTTAAGTTTTTATAAAAAACTTAACAAAAACCTGATACCATCTTATTGAAAGTTTAAGATTCATAATTAATCCCTAGATGACTTTATTGATTTTAGGTGCCACCGGCACTCTCGGCCGCCAGATAGCCCGCCGCGCCCTAGACGAGGGCTACCAGGTGCGCTGTTTAGTCAGAAGTTACAGAAAAGCTGCATTTTTGAAAGAATGGGGCGCTGAACTCGTACCGGGGAACCTTTGCCAGCCAGACAGTCTGCCTCCGGCCCTAGAAGGCGTCAGTGCTATTATCGATGCAGCAACAGCCAGTGCAGCCGATTCTGTCAGCATCAAAAGAGTAGACTGGGACGGAAAAGTATCGCTGATCCAAGCAGCAGCAGCAGCAGGCATCAAGCGTTACATATTCTTTTCCTTTCTCGACGCTGAGAAATATCCCCAAGTCCCCTTGTTGGAAATCAAGCGTTGTACCGAACTGTTTTTAGCAGAATCCGGTTTAGACTACACAATCTTGAGACCTTGCGGCTTTTTGCAAGGACTGCTGAGCCTGTATGCAATGCCGATTTTGGACAATCAGGCAGTCTGGCTGCCCAACAAGCCATCCGCCCTTGCCTACATGAACACTCAGGACGTTGCTAAATTTGCCGTCCGCGCCCTTTCCGTTCCTGAAACCGAGAAAAAAAGCTTTCCGGTGGTGGGAAATCGCGCTTGGGATGCTGACGAAATCGTGCGGTTGTGCGAACGGCTGTCAGGGAAGCAAGCTAAAATTACGCGCACCCCAGACGCCTTGTTGAAGGCTACTCGTCAATTTGCTAAGTTCTTTCAGTGGAGTTGGAACGTAGCTGACAGATTGGCTTTTTCAGAAGTTTTGGCAGCCGGAAAACCCTTGAAAGCTCCGATGGATGATGTTTACAGTGTCTTCGGAATCGACCCCAAAGAAACTACTACTTTGGAATCTTATCTCGAAGAATACTTTAATCTGATTATGAAGAAGCTCAAGGAAATAGAGTACGAGCAGCTTAAAACTAAAAAACGGAGTAAACAAAAAATGCCCTTTACATTTTAAAGTGCCGAAAGCTGGGATTATATACAACGACGTTAAACCTGTGGCTTGTCGCATCGCCGCAGAGTTGGAAGATAAGCTGACTGCCCGCGGCTGGGAGGTTTGCTCGGTTTCTGGTTCCGGAGGAATTCTGGGCTATTCTAGCCCCGATCGCCCCCTGTGCCACACTCAGATCGAACAACTCGTCCCCCCCGGTTTTGACAGCGACATGGAGTTTGCAGTGGTTTTGGGCGGCGACGGTACGGTGCTGTCGGCATTTCGCCAAGTTGCTCCGATTGGAGTGCCGCTGCTGACTGTCAATACCGGTCACATGGGCTTTTTAACAGAAACTTACCTGAACTTGCTGCCGCAAGCTTTGGAAAAGGTAATTGCCGGAGAATACGAAATAGAAGAAAGATCGATGCTGGCGGTGCGGCTGTTTCGAGAAAACGACTGCCTCTGGGAAGCTCTTTGTCTCAATGAAATGGTGCTGCACCGGGAACCGCTGACTTGTATGTGTCATTTTGAAGTGGCGATCGGTCAGCACGCCTCTATTGACATTGCCGCAGATGGAGTCATCATCGCGACTCCCACAGGATCGACAGCTTACGCCCTTTCTGCCGGTGGGCCTGTGATCATTCCGGGAGTGCCGGTGTTGCAGTTGCTGCCTATTTGCCCGCATTCAATGGCTTCGCGGGCTTTGGTGTTTTCCAACACCGAGCCTGTCAAGATTTTGCCGGCGAGTCCCACCCGCCTGGTAATGGTGGTAGACGGGAACGGCGGATGTTATGTTCTGCCTGAAGATTGGGTGCAAGTCGAGCGAGCTCCGTACCAAGCCCGGTTTATTCGCGTGCAATCTTTTGAGTTTTTCCACATTTTGCGGGAAAAATTGGGCTGGGGTTTGCCTCACATTGCTAAACCGAGTTCGGTTGAGTTGCCTTGATAGTTGTTGGTAATAAGCGGAGGGCTAAAGTCCCGTCACTTCGGCTACGCTCAGTACGTCGCCTTTTAGGGCGGCTTTTTCTTTGTTTTTGGGCAGGATAAAGTTTGATCGGAATCTCCTACGGAATCCTTAATTCTCGATCGAGATTCCGAATCATCTCCAAACTCAGGCAGCGTTTATGATAGATGTATTCTCGTACTTCTGGGAGTTTAAACCATGTCTCTCGCTGAGTTAATACCTTTGGTGAACAATCTGAGCCAGTCAGACAAATTATCACTCTTCAAACTCCTAGCAGTGCAAATCCCAGACGCTGAACTACAAGTCATCTTTTCTGCATCAGAGTATCCGGTTCGATCGCTCTACGATGCAACGGAAGCGGCAAACATTATGATGCAGATGATTCGAGACGATCGAGAGGCATCTACTCATGCCTAGTTCGATCGAGTTTCCCTTTTCTGACAATGAAGCATTACCCACGATTCCCATCACTCTGATTCATGCAGGCTTTTCTGTCTCGGCGAATGCACTGCTAGATACTGGGTCTGCGGTCAATCTATTACCTTATGACATTGGTCTGCAATTGGGTGCAATTTGGGAGGAACAAACTGTCCGCTTGCCATTGGCTGGAAATCTGGCAACGGTTGAGGCGCGGGGTGTATTTGTAGATGTTCAAATTGGGAATCTGGAACCCGTTCGCCTAGCATTTGCTTGGGCACAAGCCTCTCAGGTTCCATTAATTCTCGGGCAAACCAACTTCTTTCGAGAATTTGATGTTTGTTTTGTGCGATCGCGAGGCACGATCGAAATTATTCGCTTCTAATAAGCATCGATGCAGAACTCGGAGTTTTATTTAGCTTAACTCTCGATCGAGCTTCCGAATCATCTCCAAAGTCAGGGAACGTTTACGAGATAACGCTCCCAATCAGTGGCGGTAGCTATCTCAGGACTCAGCACAGCGACTCTCGTCCGTCCGCTGCATTGGGGTTGTTATATTTCGCCTTCATTGCCTCAACGCTGATGCCCTTTCCTTCTCGGCAACTTGCAAATAACCTGACAGGTCGTTTTTGACCGAAAGCATCCAGAATACAAGCCCCCGGATTCATCCGTCCAGAAATAAAAAACCTGTATCCGATGAAACTTGCCCCCCGAATTTATCCGTGGGGTCAATGCTAAAATCTAAAATCTAAAATCTAAAATCTAAAATCGATTGACTTCATCAATCGGGACTTGCTTAAGTCCTCTCTCCTACCGAACTCGGCTAACCACCTCATTGCCTCCGATTTCTCTCGAAATGCAGTTTATTTCTCTTCCCTATTCCTTAATTTACACAAACATTTTTTGCAGCCAGCCTTTTTTGAATTGTTCGGTGCGCTGAATCTGTTACCCCACTGCTTCGGTTTGGGTCATGGGGACAGGGAAGATTCATATATTTTTAAGCCTTGGATAAAGCGAAAATCTTTGAGGTTTAGGGTATAAAGGCTAATGTTATGGGTTAGGGCAGTGGCGGCAATCATGGCATCGGGAATTGTGAGTTTATGGCTTAGGGAATATTGCGCCATGAGTTGAATGAATTGCTCTGAGATGGGTCGAGCGATGGGAATATTTTGAAGTAAGTCGAGGTGTTTTTGAATGCGGTTTATTTCGTTTTTGTTGAGTGCGCCCTAGTACAGTTCTGCTCTGGTGATAATGCTAATGGTTAAGTTCTGGCTGCAGATTTGTCGTAGTTCTTGAATGATGGCGGTATTGTTTTTATAGAATTCGATGAGAATATTGGTGTCACACAAAATCATTGGTTTTCTTTGCCCCAGGCATCTTTGCGAATGTCGTCTAGAGTGATATTTTTTTCTTCCCAGATTCCGGCTAGCTCAAAAAAGGATTGTTCTTGATTGGAATCATCTTTTTTTGGTTCTCTCGTTTTAGTTGGGCTGGCTTGAAATTCTAGAAATTCGATAAATTCAATAACTTTATTGCGTTGTTCGGGGGAAAAATGTTGGATTTTTTGGATTGCCATTTCTAGGGTTAACATGGGTTTCTCTTTGGTGGTTTTTGGTACTATTTTAACGATTTACACAAACATCTTTTTTTTGGATCTACTAGCTTGTTGCATGGTGCGCGATCGCAGCGTATCTATTGATTCTACCAATTTTCTGTCGGTCAAACTCGCGATCGAGCTTCCGAATCATCTCCAAAGTCAGGCAGCGTTTGCGAGATAGCGTTAGTACACAGGGACATTTTGGTTTAACATCCCACCCATTACCTATGCCCCATTCCCTAAACCACCGCTGCGATCGAGAAAATCAGTAATCTCCTGTTCATGGGTATGCTCCTACACTTTGAATTTTTTACAACTTCAATCCAACGGCAGCCCGACTTTTATCAATAAGCCGGGAATACAACAAATTGAACAGCACCCTTTAGGAGTTTATATTTTTTCCACAATAAATACAATGTTTTTAGGTAAATTCATTAAATCTTTACAATGTATTTGATTACAACTAACTCATGATTATCAACTATACCCTAACCAAGATTTAGCGGGCTAACGTTCCCGCTCACCGGACGCAGATGAACTTTGCATCTCACCGATAACTCGACTTCGTTCCGGTGCAGCGGGATTGTTATGCTGTGCCAACTTCAACTTTCACCAAAGAACTCTAGAATCCTATCCATAAAGTTCTGCTTCCAAACTTCTTGTACTCTCTCAACCAGCCAATCATCTAAACTATTAATTTGGCTACCATATTGGTCAAGTACATCATCTCTGTAGCCACCCCCTTGACCCCACCTATTTTGAGCATAATCCCAAAATTCATTAGAGTAAGTTTGGGGAGCAAGACTATCTTTGATACAGCAGCAAATTTCTTGCCCGATCTCAATAATAAATTTCTCAAAATATTCATCTATTTGTTCGCTTAAAATTTTCATGACGGGTTTAAGCCCTGATTGTTCTGAGGCATGTTCCTCAACCAACTCAACAGCACCTATAATCTCTGCCTTTGACTCACGAAGCCTGTCCCTAAGTAATACTTCTGCAACAGTAGAACCATCGAAATAAATATCTATATCTCGCAGATCATAGGTGCCAAACCTATTATTTATTGCACGAAAAACCATCACATGATAGCTTTTAAGATGATTCTTATATCTATTCTCAAAATTACTCAAAAACTCTGTCTTTTCATGAGACTCAATAGTTTTTTTTAGATCGTTTATTAATTTTTCCTCTTGGGGGTTTAATCCTCCTCCACTTTTGATGGCTTGAAAAAAGTGTTCATAATTTTTTGCTTCTTGAAGTAAGGCTCTCTCTCTTCTAGAAATTAAATCATTGATAGCATCTAACAGTTCAATTCTTGCATCAGAAACATCATCCTTTTCATACTGAGGTTTCAGGATATGTTCCTCGTCGTAGAACTGAAGAGCATCATAGAAGAAAATATTCTCTCGCAAGAAATTGATGTTCTCTCTTGCAAAAGCATCATCGATCTGATTTTTTCTAACCTCAATTCCCTCGTCTCTATCCTCTACTTTTCCATCTAAGTTGACGACATCTTCAGGTTCGCCCTTTCGAGGCAGAACCAGTAATGCTACTTTTGTATCAATATCTCTCGATTCTCGCGTTAGGTATCTCTTCAGAAGCTCGCTAACATTACTTGGAGCAGCTAGAAATTGTTCCGCAAACAGACAGATTGAATTGTCTTGGTTACGGATGTAATCAGACAGATCTTTTCTATCTCTGGCATCATCCATACCTCTTGTGTCAATGATTGATCTGAAGCGAGGATATTTATTAAATTCAATTAGTTTATTACTAACACCCACATAAATTCTCTTGGGCAAAGAGAATTTATCCATTTTTCCAAGATTCAAATTGCTAAAGTTATGACGCAACCACTTTCTCTCATCTTCTACACTTTCAAAATCATGGAGAGATTCTAAACGGGTTTGATTTCTGCGTGATAAATTTGCTCTTTCAAGAACGGACTTTAAAAAGCCATCAAGATTTTTAGATGACTGGGCAAGTTCAGATGCTTTATCTACACGCTTTCCTTCAATCTGAGAGTCTCGAAGATCAGTGATATTTCTAATGGCTCTTAGCAGTTCAGCAGGTGGTAGGCCAGTTACTTCTGAATTTTGATCACGTTCCTTATTCCAGAAGTAGATACAGACTTCTCGGATAAATTGTTTAACTTCATCATCACTGTATGGCTCTATCTCAAGGAAGCTTCTCTTGGACATTGAGGGCTGTATGACAACTTCACAAATAGTTGTCCTCCCTGATCCCGTAGATAGCAGTTCACTAATCTTATTGACAGTCTTTCCGGTTTTACCAAAAGTTTTTTCTTCTTTGTGAAACAGATTAAATAGATGACATATAGCTGTAGTTTTACCAACGCCTATTTTCCCAATAAAAACCAAATTATAATCTTGTATTTCGAGCAGTGCTTTCATTCTTGCTAGACGCACCGAAATGCTTTTAAGCGAGTTTATCGAGCAGCGAGTTTTAATAAGAAAATTAACACTCTTCTGACCTTTTATATTTCTCTCTAATATCTCAATCTCAGACTCTATCCGTCCCTTTAGGCTTTGGACAAATTGTATGCTCATATACAAAACTCTTGAAGTGCAAGACTAAACCCCGACTACTCTGACAATAGAGCAGATGCTTTTAGTCTTCCCAAATGCGTAGAAATTGGCTCATTATGATTTTCCGGGCAGCAGTAATTTTGGTACGGCATAGCTCAGTGATTGAGCAGCATAACTTATAATTATATCGCAGTTGCGGTACAATACTGAGTATAGCCGTATAATACCGCAGATTGACGATGTATGTCAACTCCTTCTTACTCCCCATCAGAATCTCCTTTCCTCGATCGAATTCGCCACACGATTCGACTCAATCACTTAAGCCGTCCTAATTAAAAAAGCTATCTTTATCCCAAACTATTGGGTCGATCGTTGCTTTCATTCCCACATCTCGAACGTGAAGCGAATTTGGGAAAATATCGCTCAAACGATTCGGCAACTTGGGCGACAAGTTTTCATCAAAAAGTAATTTCATGCGGATAAGGTCGCAGTCATAAACCGACGCTCGCGGTCAGCAGCATAAGCAATACAGGCTTTTAAATCTTCTCGCGTCAAATCGGGAAAATCGTCGAGAATTTCTGCTTCGGTCATCTCGGAAGCCAGGTACTCAAGCACTTCATAAACCGTAATTCGCAAGCCGCGTACACAAGGCTTACCACCGCGTTTATTTGCTTCGATCGTGATGTGGTTTCGGTAGTTCATAGTTGGAATTTTTGAGAATCTCCTCGTTTGATGTTTGGCGAAAAGATTGGATATACTAGCTTGTTGCATGGGTGCGCGATCGAATAATTGTATTGCAGTTACGGTACAATACTGGATATAATCGAGTAATACCGCAGCTCGATCGTGTGTGTCAACCGCTTCTTAATTATATTTTAGATTAGAGTCGATCGCACACTTTCGGCGATCGGAAAAATAGAGACATTCATCAGAACTTCTTCACGCACGAATAACTGTAACGGTTCGCCCCATTGGTGTCAGATGAATTTCAGTATTCAGTCGTTCTTCTAATTCGATCGCATTCTCGCGTCGATCGAATATCACCAACCACCCTTCATCTTCTCCCAATCGAGCCAAATATCCATCTAACTGTTCCAAGCCTTTACTCAACGGATCGACTTTCCGAGTTCGCCAAACCTTCAGTTCAATTCCCAATGTTACGTCACCATAACGCAAACATAAATCCATTCTGTCGCGCCCGATCGCATATTCCCGCTCCAATGTTCCCCCACCATTAATCACCCGATGCAGAAACGCCATCAACACTAAATGAGGGGCTATTTCGGGATAAGACGCACTTTTGAGTAACGGTTCGCCATGCTGTAGCCAAAACGCGAGAAATGCTTCCAGGAGTGCATCTGGTAGTAGTTCGCCGCGATCGTTCAACCAACTCGGACGGATAATCGGTAAACTATCTTGCGGCCCTTGCGCCAAAACTCGCGGCAACACTTCTCGATAAATCGGATTGGCGATGACTAAACCCCCGGCTGGATCTCGTTTGAGCAAGCCCAAATCTACGAGGTATTGGCGATCGTCATTAGAAGATTCTGGCAATTCTCGTCCGGCTAGCATCGGCTCGATAATGGCTTTGACTCGGTTTTCTCGCAGTCGTTCTGCCAAACTATCTAAATGCGTATCTTGTCGTTTTATGAGAATTTCTTTGGATTCTAAAATATGTTGTGGTGTAATTTCTATAGATTCATCTGTTACTAATTCTTCTACAATTTCCTTAGCTAAAGCATTCACTAACCAAGGTTGTCCCTGAGTCAGTTCAAAAGCTAAGGCTACCGCTTCAGGTGTAAAAACTTGTCCGGTATCTTCGGTATGTTGCGCGTAGAGTTCCGCGACTTCTGAGGCATTAAAATCTCTCAGAGTAATCGATCGCACTTTAATATTAAACGGACTGGATGTATGGAGTCGATCGCTTCCCCCCGCAGCCACTTTGTAATCGCGAACATCCCGCAAACCAATTAAACCCACCGATTGCGGAAACGCTTTCGGGCGATTGGGATAACCATCGCGTAATTGGCGCAGAATAGAAATCAAAGCTTGGTCTTGTAGTGCGTCAATTTCATCGATGAAAACCACTAAAGGACGAGGAGAAGATTGTGTCCACAGGCTGAGTACATCGCCGATTTGCTGTCCCGGTTCCGACGAAGGCCAAGCAGGCGGCTGCAATTCTGGGGGAAGTCGAATCGAAATCGCCCGTCGCCAAGCACCGAGAATGGCATCCTCTGCACCGCCGATGTCTTGACTGAAGGGTGCGCCCACTTCAACTGACAGCATCACGGCGGTGTATTGTCCGCTGTCGGTGAGTTGTTTGGCTAACGCCAGCATAGCGGTGGTTTTCCCCACTTGCCGGGGTGCATGGATGACGAAATAGCTTTGCTGAGCAATCAGTCGCTCTAAATTTGGGAGGCGACGGGTGGCAGGAAGCTGATAGTGGATGTCATCTCGGCAAGGGCCGGCAGTATTGAACCAACGCGGCATAGGTCAACTGGGGCGAATGGGGCTGCTCTCAGTTTAGTGTACTGTTGTTGGAAAGGCGTTCTTGTTGTTTGTTAAGCGGGGGTTTGTATCGACTCTCCGCACCCGATGAAACTCTCTCAGAGCGAAAGTCCTGCTCGATTCTTGATTCATAGAACGGAAGAACCCCAACGGCCAACTGCCAAAGTTTCACTCTTCTACCCGATCGCCCAATTCCGCTAAACGAGTGCGAGACTGCCACCATTTCGGCTGCACTTTGACAAATAACTCCAAATATACTTTGCCCTCAATTAACTTTTGAATCTGTTCTCGCGCCGCACTGTCGATCGACTGTAAGCGGAAACATATAACTCAAATGAGTGACACTCCAATGTGTGAACTCACACAAGTTTCACTATAAAAAGCGACTGTGAAGCCATCGAAGACAGCAGTTATACCTGAAATATCAAATGAAAACACTTGAATGCACAGAGGATTCCCATCATGTTTACAGAAGAAAAAACTCTCAATAATCAAGCTATGGCTCTCGTCGCCGATACAACTTCTCAATCCACTCTTGCAGTTGCTGAAGCGTCTGGACTCATGAAACCCACTTTAAAACGGGGTTCTACTGGTCAAGCGGTCAAGGAACTGCAACAGCTTTTATATCATTGGGGATATTATTACGGTTTTTCGATCGATGGTATTTTCGACACCTATGTTGAAGACGCCGTAAAAGACTATCAACACCGCGTCTTTTTACCTGAAGATGGGATTGTCAGTCCTCTAACCTGGCAAGCACTATACTCGGGTGCACCTGTGAATATGCCGACTCTAATGATTGGTAGTTCAGGTAATGCTGTCAAAATTGTTCAGAATGTCTTGAAATTGAATGGATACTATTTCGGTTTTGTTGACGGATACTTCGGGGTTATGACCAAAGTAGCGGCGATCCAGTTCCAAACGATTAAGGGTTTACCAGCCGATGGAATTGTCGGGCCGAGAACTTGGCACGCTTTGAGCAAGTTACCGCACTAAACAACGGTATATCTCACTGGTATCTGGGGGGGTAACAACCAGCCTGAAACCCATACCTTTGTAAGGATTGAGCCAATGTGTGCTAAAAAAAGATAGGCAG
>NZ_JAUBSD010000023.1:0-77880 GCF_036704575.1 Microcoleus sp. K5-D4 | reverse complement strand
TGCCTACACAGTCTCTTATGCTTATTTTGTTAACTTTGTCAAGTTCATATTATACCAAATTAGATGAGCTTACCCTGATAAAGAGGACTGGTTTCTAAATCGCGTGCTAAATCTGACAATTTCCCCCAGTCGGGATTGCCATCTTTTTTGCGGTTGACTTCTAAGTGAATGCAGTAAGCGGCACTTAAAGCATTTAGCGGTGAAATTTTAGGCGGATTTGATGGCGGAGGCAAAATGCCGTCTAAGCGATATTCATCTTGCTTAATCAGAGAACGAATTGCTTGATGTTCGCCATCAATCACAACGGTTTTTTCAAAATCTGCACCGCTAATGAATGGCGGTACTGGCGACTCGGATGCCACTGTTTTGACATCGAGAATTAGCGGTAAAGCAAAGGCTAACCAAGTCGGCATTACCCAGGATTCGGTATCTGTGGCATCTTTTCCTGGTGGCAATGCTAGGAAGAAAAAGGTCAGCGGTTGATTGTCGGGATAGCTGATCTTGAAAGTGCGATCGTCTTCTGATTGCAAATTCTCCTGAATCAATAATGAATCAACCTGTTGATAATTGTCAAGGGTAAAATTAGCAATTTGTTTGTCAGTAATTAAATGCTTGCGGATATCAGCATCAAATCGCGTTCTGGCAATCCAACTGTAAGCTTTCTGAAGAAAATTGTTGGTTTCTGGAGTAAAGAAGTAAGCTGGGTAAAGATAGAGATAGCGATATTTGCGCCCTTCAAAGTCTCCTCCTGTGGCATTCGTTTGATTCATCAAAATTTGTCTCAACATAATCTCGATCGACCAAATCGAGCAAATCTGACGCTTGGCAGCTTGCGCGTTAAACAAAATTTGGCGGTTGCTGTAAACTTGGGGAGTAAACAAAGTCGCCGCTTCCATTTGTTCCGTCACAGTGTAAGCCGAACTCGACATCGCACAAACATTTTCGCGTCCTCTCCCTGTGATTTTGGCTGCACTGTACCGCGCCAATTCTAGTAAAAACGGATCGGTTTCGGGTTTGACAACTGCCCCCGTTGGCAAGGAAACAATGCGGCTGACATAAGTCCGCAAATCGTTCCAGCCGTCGGGAATTTCAAACTTAGCGGCGATGGGTTTGACGAGAGTGGTGGCATATTCAACCATATCGGTTAAGACGGCACGCACTTCAGTTTCATCTCGTCCTTTCTTTCGTTGAAAATACTGTGCAGCTAAGTAATACCAATCCAGAGGAACGCCGCCTGTTTTTTTGAGAGATTGAATTGCTTTTAAAGCGGGGATTTGGTCGGATAAACCTAAATGTTCCGCAAGTTTTTGAGTCAAATCTAATTCCGGCAGGCTTTGCCGTTTAGCTTTGGGCAATTCTTTCTGAGAATTACTCAAGCGTTCCTGCCATTTACTCCAAATACCCCGACACAGGATATCCCCAAATTCGGCTAGCCTATCAATCCGATAATCTTCGGGAAATTCCAGATTTAATTCACCGGGCAAATCTCCATCTTTTTGGAAACTTAGCAAGCTGTCGCTGCGTTTTTTGGCCGAGGATACTTTGGTGCTGGTAATGAGTTTGCAAGCTGCGTCGATGCTAACTCCCATGAGTTCGATTATATCAAAAAACAGCCAGTAGAATTCACCAAATTTAAAGCCTTTTCCGTCTCGACTAAATCCGGTTGTTTTGAGCTTCAATCTGTGGGCACAAAGGCTGCGAATTTTGGCGATAACTTGGTTAGGGATTTCAGCAGTTTCGATAGCCGGTGCATTGGTTTTAGCTAGATAAACAGCACCGTCTGGCAAGTAAAGCAGCGGCGTATAAAACTCTTTGGGGTGAGCGTCCATCAGAGCATTGTTGATGATATTTGTCAATACTCCGCGATTGTCTGAAAGCGAGTGATAGCTAAATTTAAGTTGTCCGTTGCTGAGGGAAGTCAAAACTTCAGATAAACCGTTAGCTTCGGCATCGCTGGGATGTTTCACTACTGAGGCAAATAAGTCTGAGAGTCTAACTAGATTGGCTATAGTTCCTCGGATTCTACCATCGAGTTTAGGCTGCAATCCGCGAATTTCCAGACCGCGATCGCTATCATATTTGACTCCGGCATTGTTGCTCATCCACACAATATCATCGATGTGCGATCGCCAATTGTCGCCTAATAAACTATCTAATCCAAGTTGTTGAATTTTGAGAGCAACATAATCGCGTCCAAAATTGGAGGCTTCGTCTTTATGAGGTGGTTTGTCTCGCCAGTCTCGGTTGGCAAATTTTCCCTCTAAATCGTTAGTTTTCAGCCATTTACAATAATCTGGAAACTTATCGAAGTCGTGCAGGATGTACGATGCTACGAACAAAGCTGTTTCTGTTTCACCGCAGTTGCGTTTAATAGGATTAGTTTCAGGTGTGTCTGTCTTGAGTTTCTTGAGAATTCGGTAAGTTGGGAATAAGCCGTTAAGCAGATGAGAAGTAAAGGATTGATCGTGTTTGCTGCGATCGACATTCTTGCCTTTTGCGCGCATATCTTCTGTAAATTGACCGCCTTTGGCTGTGGCTCCAACTAGCTGCTGAATCAGTTTTGGTAGGACATTTTCGGCGAAGGATTCTAAAAGGCGATCGCCCTGATTTCCTTCTGATTCTCGAATTGCTTCTTTAAACAGTCGAACTGTCAAAAGTTCGTATTCTGCAGGAGTTTCACTGTCATCATTGGCTGTAGAATTTAACTCTAATGGTTCGAGTGGCAATTCATCACAGTTATCGTCAAATAAAGATAGTTGTTTCCCGACCATCATTTTTTCTCCTATTGTTTAAATATTGCCGCAATTTTCTAGCAGATCCAGCCTTCATCCTCTTTTGGCTTCAAGTGCCAAATCAGCGTCTCTAACAAAAGTGCCGATCGCCCAAATGCGATCGTGTAAGGTGGTCTTCTTTCCTCTGGCTGGTCGCTTAAAGCATAAGCCTGAAAATGAATCGGCAATCCACACTTGGCTCGTAAAGTCATGCGATCGCGATCGGAGATATAGCACACTAGACCTCGTGTAGATAAAGCACTACTAATTTGGTTAATACCTGCTGTCACCTCCAAGCCTTTCAAAACTTGAACCTTACCAGACTTGGCAATTGCACTCAAATCGTCTCGCGAACAATAAAAGTGCCAATCTTCTCGCAATTCCCGATATCCAGTCAATGTCAAATAACACAAAGCTTTCTCAAACCGATTGGCTGCTAAGCCCGCCTTTTTAGCTCGCTTCATAAAATCGTCTTTTTCTATTAACTCAGGAGCCAAATGAAAGTTACTGAGTAAACTGGGGAGATTATAAGTTTTAAACCGTTCTTTCTCTGGCTCGTTGGGATTAGTCGTATCATAAATCGCACAATCTAACTGGCTGATGCCGCGAAAACTCCGGGCATCATCAATAACTTTTTGCTTGCCTTCACTCTGACAGTGCTTAATCTGTCCAAACTTTTTCTTGACACTAATATCTAGAGTTTTTTGGATATCAGTGCCGAAACCTTGAGCAGCATTAGGGTAATAACGAGACAGCCTCAGCAACTCAGAATATACGCAAGCTGACTGAATTCCTCCCCAGCGTTTGGGATATTGCTTAAACTCGTTGACATAGCCGTAATGCTGGCGGATAGCGTCGGACAAACTAATGCGATCGCGCGTTTCGCCATCTTGCAGCGGGTGATTTTCCGCCTCAAACAGCCTCTCTACAATAAAGTTGGGCAGCAAAGCATAAGCTTGATAAATGTCAAAGCCAGGATGTCTCCCCAACCTGCCAAAACGCTGAATAAAATTCCCCGCATCCGCCGCTTCAAATACTAAAAAGTTAATCCGAAAGTCAACCCCCACATCAATTGTCGATGTTCCCAGAAGTAAATCAGCATCTTCAACAGATTTAGATTTTTCTGTCTCGCCAGTCAATCCGGTATTTTCTCGGACTTTCAATCCCAGCGGTTCAAAAATTGCTTTAAACTTAGGAACTAAGGTTTTAACTGCTGCGATCGAGTTGAGAATGATTGCGCCTTTACTCCCAGGGTGAGCTTGAAAAAATTTCAAAATCGTTGTTTCAGCATTTTCGACAATCCAGTTATAACTGGAACGTAGATTGGGCTCTAACTTTTGCGGAAAACTCAAGTTAATCTGATAACTAATCTGCCGCCAGTTGTCGCCGTCTGCAAACTGATAACCTCCCTGCTTGACTGGATTGATGATGCGATACTTTAATCCAGCTTTAGATAAAAACTCCTCCAATAAATCGCTCGGTGTAGCAGAGAGGAATAAAAACTTTTTGCCGGGAAATGTGTGTTTAATTAACAGGATGGCATTGATGACGCTGGCAATTTGGGGAGATGAGAAGATGTGGAATTCGTCAAAGATAAATAGTTTGTAGTTGTCGTCTATCTTGGCAAACAGGCGATCGGGGTTATCTCCTTTACCTTCTTTGTTGCGCCGCAAGTAGCGGAAGTCGTGGATGTAGTGAAAGATATCGGGATTTGTTAGTAAAATTTCTGAGTTGTCCGCGCGATCGCACAATCCTGCTAATTTTGAAGAAAGTTTATTTGTGGCAATAAAATCCTCAAGAATCGCCGCATTCAAACGATAAATCTGCGGGTC
Source organism: Microcoleus sp. K5-D4 (assembly GCF_036704575.1). Lineage (NCBI taxonomy): Bacteria > Bacillati > Cyanobacteriota > Cyanophyceae > Oscillatoriales > Microcoleaceae > Microcoleus > Microcoleus sp. K5-D4. The sequence goes on along the minus strand of NZ_JAUBSD010000023.1, from coordinate 73,277 downwards.
GTTTTCCGGTTTAAACAGTGCTTTGTAGCCTCTTACCTGTTTTTCCTGATCGCGCGCCAGTTCGTTTGTCGGGTACATTGCTAAAGTGTACGTGCGATTGGTCACGGCTGCCAGAAAAGCTGCTAAACTTTTACCGTCCCCTGTCATCGCTGTATTGAAGACAACATCAATGGTTGGGTCTTGCAGTGCTTCGTAGGTTTCGACTTGATGCTGCGAGAGCCCGTCCCAGGCTGGAGGTAAGGTAATGCCTGATGGAAGCGTCTGGGCGGGACGTGAGTACACGGGTTTCAGCAGGATAGTGTAGGCTGTCATGGTTATCTGCCTGTCGCTTGATGCAATCTGTACTTAGATTAAACCTACAATGACACAGCTTTCCTAAATGTGCAAGTACATTTGAAAAAATGCCGCGAAAAAAAGAAGCACTCACCCTTTCAGTCCCGCCGGAAACCAAGGAACAACTAGAGGCGATCGCCCTTCGCCTCGGCATTTTTTGGGGCAAATCCCCCAGTGTGTCTGGGTTATTGGTCGCGATCGCCCAACACCGAATAGAAGTTGGTGAACCCTTCACCCTCAACTCCACCGAAGTTGCAGCCTTGCACCAAGCTGCTAAACTCCTTGTTGATTCAGGCCATCTTCGAGACGCGGAAGTCCTGGCAGCATTAATGTTAGATCGGGGCAACCTTGATGCTCCCCTGCGTCAATCAATTCTGCAACTGGTTAGTCAACCCAGCGAGGGATGGCGTCCCCGGGTCGATGAGCTCCGGAAGGCTCAACAGCCATTTCACCTCCTCTACCGCAATAACCAAGGAGAGGACTTAGAGTACACCGTGCGATACGCCGATGTGTCTTTTGAAGAAAAACGCTTTTACCTCAACATCTGGTGCGAAGAGACTGATGACATCAAAAATCCCGACTTTGCCGAACTCATCCACAACCGCTGTCTGCGCTTCGACAACATCAAAGCGATCGTCCCTATAAGTGGACACTGGCGGTGCGAAGGCTTAGATTATCTATTAGTGTACTTACACTTTCGGGGCGGACTGATCAAAGCCTATGAACGCAGAGTGGACAAGGATATTCAGGATGAAGTCTTAGGAGAGGGAAAAACCAAGGTGCGACAAGTCGTGCGGCACGTCTCTAATCCGTTTTGGTTGATTCGAGAGGTGTTTCGGTACGGCAAAGACTGCGTGATTGTCTCGCCCCAGAATGTGCGCGATCGCTTCCAACAAGAACTGATCGACCTCTGTCGCCAGTACAACCTGGAAATCCGCGATTAAATCAAAAAAAAGCAGCCGGTAAAGGCTGCTTTGACAAATAAACCGTTGTTGAGTTAGAGGAGAAAACTTTTAAATCGAATTCAAATTACTGCTGTTTCCACTCCTGCCTGAGTTTCCACTATTTTCATCTACCGCTGACTCACCCTGCCTTCAGAACAAAACTTCAAATCCCGATTAGAATGCTGCTGAAAGTTCGTTGACTACTTTCACTCGGCCTCTGAGCACCGCCCGCAGCAAGCGGTTGACACAGCCTCTGTCTTCGTCATTCAGAGAGTCGTCGAAGGTGGCGGCCATCAAACCGTAGCGATCCGCCAGAGTCAAAACGCCTGTATCGGTTACAGAAGCGAGGATTTCAGAGATAGCGCCGGGGAGGAGTTGTACGGGGTGCATGGCAGTGCGGTTGAATTCGATATATTTATCATCTTCTGGTTTCCTCAAAAGATCGGTGATATTAATGAGGCCGCGAATGTGATTCTCTAGGGTGAAAGCAAGTGATCCGAGTAGAGTAAAGTTGTGACTTGGGTCACAGAGCCACAGGTTGCCACAGGCAATTCCATCCCGCGCCGATGTTTGGATAGGACGTGGGGCTGACGGCATTTCGCTAAAATGATCGTTAATCCCCCAACCAGTTTAATTTTTACCCCAGTACCGAAAATGCTTGATTTTCTCAATCCCATCTTGGGCCGCAAGCCCGATCGCATCAAAGCCAATGTCGAAATCTATACTTGGCAAACCTGTCCCTACTGCATCCGCGCCAAAACTTTGCTGTGGTGGAAAGGCGTAAATTTTACGGAATACAAAATTGATGGCGACGAAGCGGCTAGAAAAGCAATGGCCGATCGGGCTAACGGACGCCGCAGCGTACCCCAAATTTTCATTAATAACCAACACGTAGGCGGTTGTGATGACATTCACAAACTTGATGCAGAAGGACAGTTAGATCCGCTGCTAGCTCAACCAGCAGTTTAAATTAGTGTAGGTTGGGTTTCGTTCCACCTGCTCAACCTACCAATTTACAAATCTTTGGCAAATTTACTTAGATTATCTTGCCGCCATTTAGCATCAGCGCGCCTGTCTGTTTGCAATTCTAAGACGCGAATCCCGCTATTTGGCAAAAAACTTAATTTTTGTTTGAACTGTTCCCAATCGTCTATTATCTCGTGTTCCACGCCATAAGTTGCACACAACTGAGCAAAGTTAATCTGCTGCGGCGTGGCAAAAAACTCTTCAAAGGGCGGGTCAAATTTGGCAACGGGCAACATTTCAAAAATTCCGCCACCGTTATTATTAATTAATATGATTGTCAGATGACCGACAAATTTATTTTTAATTAAAAAACCGTTCGTATCGTGCAAAAGTGTTAAATCGCCTGTTAGCATGATGCTGCTTTGATTGCGGTGAGCAACTCCCAAAGCTGTTGATAATGTGCCGTCTATGCCGTTAGCGCCGCGATTGACAAAAGGTTTTATTTCTAAGTGGTTTGGCTTCCAGAAAAACTCGACATCTCGGACGGGCATACTGTTGGCAATAAATATCGGTGTTCCAGGCGGCAAAAATTGGGAAAGCAGCCAGGAAACTTTGGGCTCGATTATGTGGTTAATTGTTGATATTTTTTGGTCTATTGTTTGTCTGACTTGGATTTCGGTGTTGCGCCAAAGTTGGAGGTATTCGTATGAGGGACAGGTTAGAACCCCCCCTAACCCCCCCTTGCTAAGGGGGGGGACAAGACTTGATTCCCCATTGGTCAGGGGGGGGATTTGATGGGAGATATTAGTGGTAGCAGGGGTTCGATCCCCCCCTAACCCCCCCTTAATAAGGGGGGGGACAAGAGTTGATCCCCCCTTAATAAGGGGGGGGACAAGAGTTAATATAGTTGCGAGATTAGTTGCGAGATTTTCTACCGAGGTTCGCAGGTGAATTGTTTGGCCGTGTAGGGGATCGAAGTTGTGGTGGCTGGGGTCGATTATGTAGCGTTTTGGTTGGGTTTTGTCTAGCCAGTTTCGCAGTTCTTTGCTTGTGGGTAAGTCTCCGATTTGAATGGCGATTTCTGGGGTTAATTTATCTGCTAGTTCGCGGTTTCGCAGGATTAAATCGTAGGTGGAAATTAGATAATGATTGAGTTGGGCGTAGTTTCTGACTGGGGATAGTCCTTCTGCTAAAACAGGCCAGTTTAAGGATTTGGAAATTTGGCCGATCGCACTACAGTATTTTTCGGGAAATTGAGGCTGGGAAACGCCTGCAATAATTATCCCTTTGCTGCACTTTTGCCACTGTTGCATTGTACTTCCTTCTCCCCCCCTTAACAAGGGGGGGCTGGGGGCGGTAGAGCTTTCTCCCGCGAAAATGGGTTCTAATCCTGCAAAGAAATCTTCGGGATTAAATTCTGTTTCTAAAGCTTCTACGGCTATGTCTGGAACGGGTATAAGCGGGTCGCGAAACGGGATGTTGAGGTGGACGGGGCCCGGTGTTGGAAATTGCGATCGCTCCCAAGCATACACGATCGTCTGCCGCAGATAGTCTAGCATTCCTCTGGACGCAGAAGGTATCGCTAATTCGGCTTGCCAGTTGGGATAATTGCCGTATAGTTTCACTTGGTCGATCGCTTGTCCGGCGTGACAGTCCCGCAGTTCTGGAGGTCGATCGGCGGTGAATATTAGCAGCGGAATTCGACTTTCTCTGGCTTCTATGATAGCAGGATAAAAGTTGGCTGCGGCGGTTCCCGATGTGCAAATTAGTGCGGTTGGCAAATAGGATTTTTTGGCAATTCCTAATGCAAAAAAACTCGCTGAACGTTCGTCGAGTATGGGAATAGTTTCTAGTTTTTTGTTTTGAGCAAAGGCTATTGTTAGCGGTGCCGATCGCGAACCGGGACAAATGACGGCGGTAGTTAATCCCAACCGCTGCAAAGTTTCTGCTAATACGGAAGCCCAGACGGTATTTGTGTTGCGAAAATCTATTGGCATTGCTAAACCTGAGTAGCTCAACTCTGTATTGTGCTAGGATATTATACTCAAATAATTGTCAGGATACATTTTTATGATTCTTGAGGCGGTTGTGCTTAATGTCAAATCTGGCTGGGAGGGTGATTTTGAGATAGCTTTTAGAGAAGCCTCCAGTCTGATATCGTCTATAGATGGATATTTATCTCACGAACTTCATCGCTGCACAGAAGTTCAAGGAAAATATCTATTATTGGTAAGATGGGAAAATTTAGAAGCTCATACAATTAGATTTAGGAATTCCGCTGAATATCAAGAGTGGAAAAGAATGCTTCACCATTTTTACGATCCTTTTCCCATAGTAGAACATTTTGAGGAGGTGAAAATTAAACATTAACACAGACTCAATCAATTAACTTGACAACTCTAGATCCTGCAAATTAGCTTAATTATTAGACTAAAGCATTTAAAAGTGGTTGTAATTTGAGCTGAATTTCTGCTAGTTCTTTCTCTGGTTCCGAACCCGCCACAATACCAGCACCAGCATAAAGTATAGCCCGATCGCCATCGATTAAAGCCGATCGAATTCCCACGGCAAATTCGCCGTTGCCGGTGCGATCGATCCAGCCGAGGGGTGCTGCGTACAAAGAGCGATCGCAGCTTTCGCAGCGGCGAATTTGTTCGAGGGCAACATCTCTCGGCACGCCCGCTACCGCTGGGGTTGGATGCAGTTGAGCTAAAATCTTTAATAAATGAATATCAGGGGGAATTTGAGCTGTTATAGGTGTCCACAAATGCTGAATGTTTGATAGTTGCAGCAGTCTGGGCACTGGGGAAAATTTGGGGGTTATGCCGAGTTTAGATAGGCGATCGACAATAAAGTCAATCACAACTTGATGTTCGCGAATATCTTTCTCGCTTTCTAGCAATCCTTGGGCTAATTTCGCATCTCCCGCCTCAGTTTTTCCTCTCGGTGCTGAACCTGCTAAAGCATCTGTTAATAACTGATTATTGTGAATGCTAATTAAGCGTTCTGGACTAGCACCGATAAAATTTTGTCCTTTGCCGTTACTGGTTGAAAATACATAGCAATCTGGATAGCTGAGGCGCAAGTTGTTTAATGAATCTATTAAACTGAAAGGGGTTTGAGAAATCACATTGATTGCTTGGGATAAAACAATTTTACTAAAATATTTAGAGGCGATCAATTCTAAAGCAGACTTGACTGATGTTTTAAATTGACTAGCATCATTGACGGGGATTTGTTTCAAAGATATCGAACTGTCGATCGCAGTTGTTAGTTTATGGTATTTTCGAGATTCAATTTTATCAAAGGTTTGCCAAATATTTTCAGCAATGTTTTTAACGTTTCGATCTTTTTCTATGATTGCATTTGCGACGAGAATGCAGCTATCTTTCTGTCTGGTAATTTGCCATTTTGGTAAAAATATGGTGGCGGGCGGAAAGTAAGAATTAGCAGCAATGTTCTCATCAAAAAAAGCAAAGCTACAAAAAAAGTGAGGGCCGCTAAATGGCAAGCGTTCCGCACCAATGGTAATTGTATTGGCAACTGTTGAACGAATAAAGTTTTGAGCTGCCACAAATCGATCGGTTCCTGCTACGGTGAGATGGATTGCCGAATCAAGGGCGGCAATTGCAAAACTTTTGCCGGCAATGGGGTCTCTTTTTTCAAAGTAAAAGTGCCGCTGACAAGGTTCGGAAATCTCTTGCAGTACAGCTAGCGGATCGAGGGGATAAATTTCCTGAGAAATACTAACTATTTTTGTGCGATCTTTTTCGGTTAAAGACTGCTGGCAATTTAACAGAAACTGATGCAGTTGATTGCGGTCTTGCAAGAGATTAGCGCGGTGCGGTATTACTGTCATGAAAGCGAGAATAGCAGATTTGTCAGATAGAGTGTGGGTTTGTCCGGCTAAAACCCCTATTTCGATCTAAGCACGGGAGGGCGATCGCAAAACACGACCTTTTGAGTTTCCCTCCCTGTTTGGGCTCTGTTGGGGAAAAAAACCGACCGTCGGGCGATCGAGCGAAACATTTAGACACAAAACTTTAAGATCGATCGGCTAAATTTCGCAAAAGTCGATCGCCCCCGCAGAGGTTTACAGACGGGCTACTTGCGCTGTTTGAGTACCGCCACAGCCTCTGTGTGGATGTCTGTCGCGCACTCAACCCGATCGAGAGTAGACTTTGTTCACCAATAAAATTGTAAAATTACTACGCTGCTATCAATTGAATCAAGTTTGTGTGATGACAACAAAGTTAATTGAACGTTCAAATAGTAAATTGTGGCTGGCGGCAATCAAGCCGCCCATGTACAGCGTTGCGGTGATTCCAATTTCAGTAGGAACTGCAATTGCTTTTGCCGAAACTCAAACGATTAATTCGTCAATTTTTTCGACATTTTTAATGTCAGCCATTTTGATTATAGCATGGTTGAATCTCAGCAATGATGTATTTGACTCAGAAACAGGCATCGATAAAAACAAAGCGCATTCTCTAGTTAACTTAACCGGAAATAAAGCTTTAATTTTCGGGCTAGCCAATCTGTTTTTAGCAGTTGGAGTGTCGGGAATTTGCGCCATAAGCTGGTGGCAAAAAGACCCAACAGTCATTTTGCTAGTAGTTTTGTGCTGTGCTCTCGGCTACACTTATCAAGGGCCTCCGTTTCGTCTTGGCTATCAAGGTTTGGGAGAAATTATTTGCTTTTTCACCTTCGGGCCGCTAGCCTTCGCCGCTGCTTATTACAGTCAAACTCAAACTTGGTCTGCCACTAATTTAGCGGCTTCTGCCATCGTGGGAATTACAACGAGTATCATTTTATTTTGTTCTCATTTTCACCAAGTTGAGGACGATTTGGCGGCGGGTAAAAAATCCCCAATTGTTCGACTCGGTACGAAAAAAGGTGCCCAGTTGTTGCAGTGGTTGTGCGGCAGCATTTATGTTTTGACTGTGGTATTTGTGGCTTTGGGAATGTTCCCAATTTGGACGCTGTTGATTTTTGGGAGTTTGCCATTTGCGATCGACCTTTGCCGCCATGTCACAGACTATCACAACCAACCGGTAAAGGTCAGCAACTCTAAGTTTATCGCAGTCACGCTGCATTTTTCGAGCGGATTGCTGCTGGCGTTGGGGTTTGTTTTGTAGATCGGGCGATCGAGAATTCCGGTAAAATTGAGGTATGGTTTGCTAAGTTGAGGGAGTTCGTGGAGTTGGCAGAGTTGGGCGACTTCTCAAAATCTTCTTTAATTCAGCAATTCGTACCTCACATTGAATCGTAGAATTGTCTATGAACAAATTTAATAATTATAACTTTCACTATTCCTTAACTGGCAACAAGAATCAGCCGACACTTTTATTTTTGCATGGATTCACGGGCAGCAGTCAAGACTTTAGCAGGGTCATTCCCTTACTTTCTAACAGTTATTGCTGCTTAGCAGTTGACCTTCCCGGCCACGGAAAAACCCAAGTCAACGGCGACGAAAGTTGCTACAATATGTCAAATACTGCCCAAGCATTAATCGAGTTATTGAATGATTTACAAATAGACAAATGTTTGTTGTTGGGCTATTCAATGGGGGGGCGATTGGCACTGTACATGACATTACATTTTCCCGAAAGATTCGAGAAAGTAGTGTTAGAGTCAGCTTCTCCGGGATTGAAAACAGAAAAAGAGCGATCGCACCGTCTGGAAGCCGATTTACAGCTAGCACAAAAGCTGGAAAATAGCAACATTAAAGATTTTTTATTGAACTGGTACGATCGCCCTTTATTCAAATCTTTAAAAAACTCTCCCAACTTCCACAAACTCATAGAAACCCGCTTAGCAAACAATCCCTTAGAGTTAGCCAAATCACTCCGCAACATGGGAACGGGCAACCAGCCCTCTCTCTGGGGAAAACTGGCACAAAATCAAATCCCTCTCCTCTTGCTAGCGGGAGAATATGATGATAAATTTACAACTATAAATACCGAAATTGCCAAATTGTGTCCGGCCGCCCTTCTGGAAATTATACCAAAAGCTGGTCACAATATCCATTTTGAAAATATCGATCAGTTTGGAGCAGTTGTGAGACAATTTTATGGTTAACTAAAAAACCAATGCTTTATCAATTCGACTTTCGCACTTATCAGCGAAAATTTAAGCGCCCACTGCAAACAAGCCACGGCATTTGGGATATTCGCGAAGGAATTATTCTGCGACTTACTGACGAGAATGGTCAAATTGGTTGGGGAGAAATTGCTCCTTTGAGTTCGTTTGGTTCCGAAAGTTTTGAGCAAGCTTTAGATTTTTGTCACCAGTTGCCAGCTAATCTTTCAGAAGAGACGATTTTTTCTATTTCTGCTGAATTGCCTGCTTGTCAATTTGGCTTTGAGTCAGCACTATCAAACTCTAGATCCCCCCTAACCAAGGGCGGGCACGGGGGCACCGCCCCTACTAAGGGGGGGACAAGAAATATTCTCAAAGTCCCCCTTATTAAGGGGGATTTAGGGGGATATAGACTTCGCCTAAAATCGAGATTGATTGCGGGTTCAGTATTAAGCAGTCACCAATGGAGAGAGGTTGGGAATGAGGAAGAAAAAAATCGGTTCAGCGGTTTATTGCCAGCCGGTGAAACAGCTTTGCAGGCTTTGCAAGTGCTTTGGTTAGAGGGATATCGCACGTTTAAATGGAAAATTGGTGTTGCTGCAATTGAGGAAGAATTACAGATTTTTCAGCAGCTAGTGCAAGCAATGCACAATTTGTGCGATCGCGAAAAAGCATTTTTGCGCTTAGATGCCAACGGGGGACTCAGTTACTCGCAGGCTAAAACATGGCTGGAAGCTTGCGACGAGGTAAAAGCAACTCCCGACTTTTCTGCAGACATTGAATTTTTGGAACAGCCGCTGCCCATAACACAGTTTCAGGAAATGGTAGAATTGAATGCTATTTATGCAACGGCGATCGCCCTTGATGAATCTGCAGCCAACCTCGATCGCATCCAAGAGTGCTACAGCCAAGGCTGGCGGGGCATTTTCGTCATTAAACCTGCGATTGCTGGTTCCCCATCCCAACTGCGAAAATTTTGTCAAACTCACAATATAGACGCTGTTTTCTCATCAGTATTTGAAACCAAAATCGGCCGACAAGCAGCATTAAATTTAGCAACAGAATTGTCTTTAAATAAGAGAGCATTAGGCTTCGGAACTGATTGCTGGTTCGACGACAATGATTCGATTTTAGATTTTAGATTTTAGATTTTAGATTTTAGATTAGTCTCACGACTAAATCCAGCGGGTTAGGTAATTGTTTTGAATCGAAAAAATTGGTGAAAGCATCTATGGCAACAAATCTCACAGTAAATATTCTGGAGCTCGCGGCTGGCTTGCCCGATAATTGGCTTATCGGTTGTGATAGCCGCGAATTTGCCCGAATTGTCGATCGGCTATTTCAAGAAATCACCCAAAATTCCGCACAGAAAACACCCCCAAAAATTTGCCTTGCAGAACCAGAACCAGTACAATTTCTGGCGAGTTTCACCGCCGCCCGCGCCGCCAAATGCCCGATTTTTCTCTGCAATCCCAACTGGGTAAAACAAGAATGGCAACAAGTCTTTGATTTAGTCCAACCAGACATATTTTTAGGACAATACCCGCTTCCCAACAATCCCCATATCCCAGTCCGCGAAGGCGGACTTCGTTTGTATAGCCGCGAATTGCATTCGCCCACTAAAAACGGTTTTGATACGATTATGATTCCCACCGGCGGTTCGTCGGGAAAAATTCGTTTTGCCATCCACACTTGGGAAACGCTAACAGCATCAGTGCAAGGTTTTCAAGAATATTTTCAAGTTGACAAAATCAACTCGTTCTGCGTTTTGCCATTATACCACGTCAGCGGTTTAATGCAATTCATGCGCTCGTTTACTACCGGAGGAAAACTGGCTATTCAGCCATTTAAAGAATTAGAAAATGGTAAAAAAAGCAATATCGAACCCGAAAAATTTTTCATTTCTTTAGTTCCAACTCAACTGCAACGGCTGCTGCAAAATTTAGATACAGCTAATTGGCTGGGACGGTTTCGCGCTGTACTTTTGGGGGGTGCTCCGGCTTGGCCGGAACTTTTAGAAACAGCTAGAAACTATCAAATCAAATTAGCGCCCAGTTATGGCATGACCGAAACTGCCTCGCAAATTGCTACACTAAAACCCCAAGATTTTCTCGCTGGCAATAACAGTTCCGGTAAAATTTTACCGCACGCTAAAATAACTATTCGCAGTGCCAATGGCGATATTTTGTGCGATAATCAAATCGGAAATATTGTGGTAAATGCTAAATCTTTGGCATTGGGTTATTATCCTAAAAATTTTGGCGATCGCCAATACTTCCAATTAGACGATTTGGGATTTTTTGATAAAAATAACTACTTAAATATCGTCGGACGCAGCAGCGACAAAATTATCACAGGCGGAGAAAATGTATTCCCGGCGGAAGTTGAAGCCGTTGTGCGATCGACTAATTTAGTTGCGGATATTGCTGTAATTGGCTTGCCAGACAAAGATTGGGGTCAAGTCGTTACGGCTATCTACGTTCCCGCTAAGTCCGAAGTTACTGTCAAAAATCTGCAAGCGGCAATAGAAGATAAGTTGAGCAAGTTTAAGCGACCGAAATATTGGGTAGTCGTCGAACAATTGCCGCGCAATTCTCAAGGCAAAGTTAATCGAGAACAATTGCAAAAAATTGCGATCGAATGTCAATTTATGTAGGGTGCGCAATGCGCACCTTACCGCTATTTGACCTAAATTACGACAAACCTAACAGCCTTCTCGTCCTCTCTGCTTCTTGTCTTTGAAAATCCATAAACTTCAACATTCGGTAAACTACCTCTATTTGGGGCAACTTAATACCTGCTTGCTGCGCCACCCGTATCGGATTACCAAAAATCGCCTCAACTTCCAGGGGCCGCGATTCATCATAATCGATTTTCATGCTGGTGCGGTAAGGCTTCATTTTCTCAGTGTATTCGAGCATATGTGGGATAAAGTCATCGGGAATAATGCGATCGCAACTTTTGGCTGCCGCTACCACTTCCCCCATGATTTCCTTGACTAAAATGAGAGTATCGGGATTAGCCATCAGTTCATCTGTTCTCGCATCCAACACTACAGACAGCCCGTTATAAGGAATATTCCAAACCAGCTTTTTCCACCTTGATAATAGCAAATCTTCGCTCATTTTAATAGGAATATGAGCACGTTTAAAATCCGCAGCAATTTGGTGCATTCTATTAGTAATACCGATTGCTTTGTAGTCTTGGGCATATTCTCCCAGCGTGATAGTGCCGTAATCTAGGTGGCAGATGTGACCGGGCCCAACTTTATAAGAGCAGAGAAAACACAGCCCGCCGAGCACTCGTTCTGCACCGACAATTTTAGCTACTTCCGGTTCGGCATTCAATCCGTTTTGCAATACTAAAACCGCGCCGTTATCCTTTAATAAAGGAGGCAATATTTTGGGCAACAAGTGATTTTGAGTGGTTTTCAGCGCTACAATTACTACGTCGCACTGAGGCATTTTGTGCGCGTCGTGGTAGGCGCGGACGTGGGGGAGGGTGAAGTCGCCTTCGGGAGACTCGACAATCAAACCGTGTTTTCTGACCCGATCGTAATCGCTGCGTAGCAAAAAATTGACTTCTAAACCTGCTTGTTGCAGTCTAGCACCGTAAAAGCCGCCTAAAGCTCCCGTGCCCACAATGGCATAATTGCGATTTGACATACTATCAAAAACTCCGAAAAAATTCTCAACCTAAAAGAAATTAGACCCCGCTCAAAAACGGATACCGTGCCACGCACTTAAGTCGCGATCGGTTCAAAATTTTAGACCAAAGTTGAAACTCCCAGATTCAATGCTGCAAGTAAATCTAAAATCTAAAATTTAAAATCTAAAATCGACTGACCGTCATTCCCTGCTATTATTTAAATATAGAACTAATCTGAAATCTCAATCTCAAATTTCCTCATCCACTGCATCAAGTCTTCCGATAGCTGTTTTCTAGTTCGGCTAACTGCATTGATGCAGACGTGCTTAGTCAGAGCTTTAGCAGCGCTTCTTCCTGCAACTTCCTCAGAAAATACTTGATAGGCAATTTCAAATTCATCGCCAGTAAGTTGTTTGGGCGTCAATTGAATCATCAGCCGATCGCCCGCAAACATTGGGCGATAAAAATCTACACTAGCATGAATTATGGGAAAGGCCACCTCGGGATTGCTGAAAAATGCTTTGAGATTGATTCCAGATGCTGCTAGAGATGCCTCGTAAGCTTCGTGGCACATCGCCAAAACGTTAGCAAAGTAAACGACTCCAGCAGCATCGGTATCTTGAAAGCGGACAGTGCGGGTGTAAGTGAAAGGCATTTGAGGTAGTAACGGGCGATCGCAAATTCGATCCTAATTTTACTAACCATCATATCGGTAAACCCGCACTTATGGAGAAGTTATCAGCTAAGTAAGTAGGCGCTAATTTTTTATATTGTAAAACACGCTCTACTCACTTCTTCCCATTCTTTTTTAACCTTTGTTCTTAATCAACATCACGTCTATAATCTTGAGTGCAACATCTTCGGAAAGCCCCAATGCACTGTAAAGATCGTTCAAAAGTTGTTCTTCTTCTTCTGAAACCTCGCCATCTGCTAAAGCGATATCAGTTGTTACAGCAAAAACAGTTTCTTTTAGTTCGTCTGGAAGCGTTGCCAAAGCCGCATTAAACAGTACCTCAACTCCTTGCCGTTGCAGAATCATCAGCAGGCGATCGAGCATTTTTCTCATCACGTCATCGGGATAACTGCGGAACAGTTGCATCCGAGATAGAGTCATGCTAATCGCTTTACTTTCGCTGTCATTGATGTAACCGTCGGCTGCTACGGCAATTAGCGCGATCGCCGCAAATGCTTCGGCAGGCCCTAACGTTACGTCCGTTTCTTGGCGAGTCTGCGATACTTTATCAAATAAACCCATGATACTTTCCTCATTATTTAGTGGTCGATTTATGGAGTCAGGATGGGTTCTGGCTCTGGAGGTTTCTTTGGGGATTTTGATAATTATATCAAATTTTGTTAGTTAGTTGTTATCAATAAAATTATGAAAAAATTAAGAATTTTTATTTCGCCCTTGGGTGCTGTAAGGGCGGGTTGATTCCTATCCTGAATTGCCTTCCCATATATCGGCTAAAACCCGCCCTAGATCGCAGACTATCTATTTGTCAAAAAGGGCTAAATCTGCTTTCAGGAAATCAACAAACTGCCGCGCAGTCCTGCCCGATCGCCCATTGCGACGAGTTGCCCATTCTTTAGCGCGGTGCTCCAAATCCTCAGCAGCGAGTTTGATTCCAGCAAGTTTTGCCAGATGTCGGACAATTGTTAAATAAGTGTTTTGATCGGCCGGTTCAAAAGTTAAAGTCAAGCCAAATCGATCGCTAAAGGAAAGTTTTTCCTGCACCGTATCCCAAGCGTGAACTTCGTCTCCATCGCGGGGGCGAGGCCTGTCGTCAAAAAACTCTCGAATTAAATGCCTGCGGTTAGATGTTGCGTAAACTACCACATTTTGAGAGCGAGCAGTGACATTTCCTTCCAAAACAACTTTCAGAGCTTTAAAAGCATCATCATCTTCTTCAAAGGAAAGGTCGTCTACAAAAATGATAAACTTTTGAGGAACTCCCCGCAACTGCTCGACAATTAGCGGTAAATCTTGCAAATCTGATTTAGATACTTCAATCAAGCGCAGATTGCGAGATCCAAATTCATTTAACAGCGACTTCACCAAAGAAGACTTGCCCGAACCGCGGCTCCCGTACAGCAAGACGTGCAAAGCCGGATAACCTGCCAACAAAAACTCCGTATTTTTCACCAGAGCATCCCGCTGCCAATCGCAGCAAACCAACTCTTTTAAAGTTATGCAATCGGGATGCGAAATACTCGCCAACTGCCCTCCCCGCCACGCAAAAGCGCGATATTCAGCAAACAAACCAGTGCCAAACTGTCGGTAATAAACTGCCAAAGATTCCGCCGCGCTCGACCATTTTTCTAGTTTCCCGTGCAGCGGCAAATCTCCCGGTTCTGCTACAGTTTCTGAATGCCAAATCGGAGGCACTGCGTCAAGTTGACCCGCTACCCGCACCCACTTGCTCAACTGTTCGCTGCTGCATTCGTAAATATTTTGCAGAACTTGTAAATCATGTCTGGCGGCCTCCACCAACGCGGGGGGCAAACTTGCAAAATCTGTTTGCTGTGCTCGCCGTGAAAAGGGGTTTTCGTCTTTGAGAATTTCGGAAATCAGAGAATCTTTCCAGCTTAAATTTTTAGCAGCCTGAACTTTGAACCAGTTCCCGTAAGCTACCTGACATTCCAAACCGCTGACTTCGCTGTGGTGGAGGGCTTGCAGCAAATCCAGAAAAGCTTGACCTGCGGGGCTTTTGAGAACTGACTGATACAGCAGCAGGGATGCTGCTTGGCGCTGGAGGTAACGGATTTGGGCGATCGCAGCAGAAGTTAGGGCTGACATAATGGCAATTGTATAACAGTTACATATCCTGACTGGCTTTAATAAATTTTCTAACAATTCGTGACACTAATTGCAGGCCGCGCTGTATAAATTTAGATGCAAAGAGTCAATGCAGGATGATTAAAAATGAATTTAGGTACAGCAGCGGCGATCGGCTACGGCATTTTAACACTGGTTGGCGGCATCATGGGTTATATCAAGGCCAAAAGCCAAGCCTCGCTCATTTCGGGCTTGATTAGCGGTTCGCTGCTAATTTTTGCCGGCACCGCCCAGCTTATGGGACAAAGTTGGGGTTTAACATTAGCAGCAGCCATCTCCGCTGTTTTAGTAATAGTCTTTATTGTGCGCCTGGTTAAAACTCAAAAATTCATGCCGGCAGGAATGCTAATTTTAGCTAGCTTAGCGTCTTTGGGCGCGATCGTTTACGAAATCAGCGGTCAATATCAATAATTCAGTTGACTGTTGACTGTTTTTAGTGGTCAGTGGTTATTTGTTAATTGTTAGTTGTTCGTTCTAATAACCAATAAACAATAACCAATAACTACTAACCAATAACCAGTGACTAATGACTAATGACTGCATCAATATACTGCTGAACTTCCCTGAGTTGCTGCCGCTGGCATTCGATCCAATCTTTTTCCGCCGATCGCTGTTCCGGCGTCTCTTTCTGATACCGCGCCTGCTTCTCTAAAAAATTATTGTAGAATTTAATCGCTTTTTCAACTGTTTGAATTGCCAGTTTCAGGCGCTCCTCAAAAATTGCTAAAATCACATTTTCCAGGATTAACCCAATCACTTTACAGCACTCTTCAAAATCAACTACACTGATTCCCATATTGCTTTTATGAACCAGATTTTCTACAGGTTCTTTCAGCGTTTCTTTAAAAGTCTTCATATAAGGCTCCGGCAAATATTTTAGTGGCTCCGTAAACTTCGATACAATCTCCCCGCCTATTGATTGTAGTCGCTCTCTAAATTTAGACTGATTTTTTAGGTCGAAGCATTCAATACAAAGTTCAATTTTTTCTATATCAATAGATTGTAATTCTTTAAAAATTAAACTAAGTTCATTCTCCATAATTAAAATCACTCGCTCGGCTTGGACATCAACTTCATTCCGCAACTCTTTGTGCAAAGTATCTTTTTCAAAAGAACCAATAGTATCTCTTTGAAAGACTGGAGGGTTTTTATCCCACAAAAACCACTGATTTTTTAACTTGGTCGCCTTGTCGCTCCAAGATTGGCGAACTTTAACAACAGCATCATATTTGCCCTGTTTTCCTAAACTGCGAATTCTCACATCGCATCCGCTTAGTTCGCCAATTTGCTCCCAGACATCAACAGGCGATGCTCCAGCAATTCTCGGCTTGCTATTCCAGACATCCTCAGCTTGAGATACATCTTTGAAACATACCTGAAGTAGCCCCTTGAGTCTGATGGCAGATTGCTTAATTTCGTCAATACAAGGTTCCACATCTAAACTGAGTTGGGTAGCTGACTGTTTAATCTCCACGGATTGATATTCGTCTGCCAACAATCGATCGCTAAACAGGGTAATAGCCTGGAATGCCTTGAGATACTCATTCATCTGTCTTCATCTCTCGTTTCCCTAAACAGCATACAATACACAACATCTGCCTTTTTGAATGGAAACTGAGCCAGAACATGGATTATATATTCACCCCTGCAACTCAGGCGCGACTCAATAGTGGCAACCTTGTACAGCCTGCTGCCAAAACAGGAAAATTGCTCCCGGCAGCTAGAGATCCGTTGACAGGGGAGTTTGTGGAGCTTGCAAAAATCTTTTATCAATCAAGAAGTGAAACTCTATCCTCGCGCGGAGTTATAGGATTGCTCGCACAGTTAGCCGGAGGTGGCCCCATACAGCCGCTGGTAGCTCCCGTGTACGTGACACTGGCGCCGTTGCAGGTGGCTCAAACTCATCAGGGGTTTCAAAAAACATACAGAATGCTTAACTGTCTGAAAATTAATTTGGCAGTGATGCAAGCGACTGCTGCTGTCATTGGTATTGGCACTGTATCGAGCACAGTTTTGTCAGCAGTAAACCTCAACCAAGTATTAAAAATCCGAGAAGAGGCAAAGCACCAGAAGCTAAAAATTAAAGACGGATTTATCGATCTCAGACACATCCTCAAAGATAGGGGAGTAGAGGTGATCCAGCAGATTTTTAAGGTAGCTCACGACTCTAGTTTTGAAATGCACCGCCAGAAACTGGTTAACGGTTACGAGATTTTTTCTAAAGCTATCAAACGCTGTCAGTCAGCCCTGACGGTGCCCGATCTTAAACTTCGGAATTCCGAAATTAATAGCGGGCGGGATATGCTGTTTGAGGCTTTAAAAATTTATGATAATCCTAGTTTGTTGGAGGGGCTGTCTTCTGCTGGACAGCTCAGGCAAATGGAATGTGTTTGGGCGATCGAGCAGGCGATCGGGGTCACGTTTCACTTGCAGCGGGCCTACGATATGGTGAGCGATCGCCTGCGGGAACTCCAATCAAAAATTTGTCAAAATCTTCTAACTGTTGTTAAAGGATGTCAATCCGAACCAGAACTAGATTTTTTATTTCCCGAAGTTACTAGAATTCTGGGTCATGATTTAAGTGTAATAGAATTTTGGCAAAATGAGGTTGATTGGATGCAAACTTTGTCTCCAAAAGAGCAGCACCAGTTAGCTAGTTTAGATAAACTCACCGGCGAAAGTTTAAAAAGCAGCGTGTATACTACATTCGCGGTATTAGCGACGGAACCTTCACTTTATGAAAGTTTAAAGCAAAAGTCTCACTTTCTATCCTTGCGCGACCAGCTAACCTTCGCTGTGTCGCCGGAAATCCGCCGGAGATATGAACTTTATGTCAACCAGCAGGCGATCGCTACTGGCTATCAAGGTTTAGCTGCCTCGAATTGGCAAGAAATATCCGATTTAACTGTGGCTAACCTCTACTACTTTTTTCAAATCCGAGAGAACTCAACTGAAAATTATCCAACTAAGGAGGAATTAGAAACGCCTTATTGGCACTTTCCTCCTACCTTAAAAAACGAGCTGAATTATAGCAATTAAATGACCAATGACTAATGATATCAGTTCCTCAAAAAAATGCAACTGTAGGCAAGTCCCCCACCATTATGCAGTAAGTCATTCATCTAAAATCTAAAATCGTATCACCTCAGCCACAACTTAATAGTATTGTCTTTAGAACCGCTAGCAATAGTTTTGCCGTCGGGACTAAAAGTTACCACATAAACTTCATCGGAATGTCCTGTCAAAGTATTCAGCAATTCTCCGGTAGCAAAATCCCAAATTTTAATAGTTTTATCCTTGCTCCCGCTCGCAATAAACTTCCCGTCCGGACTGATAGCAACCGAGACAATATCGTCAGAATGTCCCTGGATAGAGCGAATTAAATCTCCGGTTTCGATATTCCAGATTTTAATACTTTCATCGTAGGAACCGCTAACTATTGTCTGGCCGTCTGGGCTAACAGCAACCGACCTCACCGGGTCGCCGTGTCCCTCAATAGTTTTGAGCAACGCCCCTGTTGCGACATCCACAACTGTAATTTTTTTATCCTTAGAAGCGCTAACCAAACTTTTTCCATCTGGAGTGAAAGCAACAGAATAAACAAAATCTGTATGGTCTGGAAAACTCTGAATCAAACGACCAGTTGCTGCATCCGAAATCTTTGTGGTTTTGTCTCCGCTACCGCTAGCGACAAGCTGTCCGTCCGGGCTGAGAGCGACAGACCAAACAGAAGCAGTGTGGTCGAGACTGCGAATCACTTGCCCTGTTTTTAAATCCCACAGCATGACTCGCCAAAAACCGGTTCCAGTCGCCAGTTTCGTACCGTTTGAGTCAAAAGCAACCGACCAAATAGTGGAGGAATCTCCTGGAAAAGTGCGGATCGACTTGCCTGTAGCTAAATCCCAAATTTGGATGGTTTTGTCTTTAGAACCGCTGGCTAACATTAAGCCGTCTGGACTGAAAGCAACAGACCCAACGGCATCTGAATGCTGAGCGAAATTTTTGACTTTGGCGTTCTTCCACTGGAGAGCTGATTGGCACTGTTCCTGTAACTTCTGAGCGGACGAATAGCTGCTGGAAGTGTTGGCAATTGTTGGTATTTGGCTGATGCAGTCTTCATAATTGCTGGCTTTATAAAGAGCTTCAATTTGATTGAGCTCTTGGGATTCTTTCTGGACTCGCTGCTGCCATTCTTGCCATTTGATATATCCGTAAATTCCGCCGATCGCAGCTAAGATAGCCGCAATTGTTGCCCCTGCAAGATAAGGATTGAATTTGCGAGTTTCTTTGGGGACAAGTGCTGCTGGGCTGGCGATAAAGAAATCGGTTTTTCCGTTCAGATTTACCTGCGAGGATACCGCCGGACTTGCCGGCAATTCGAGTTGAGGGGCGCTACTCGCTGGGGGCAGATTGGGGTTACGGTGCCCCTCCAAAACTGTGGATATCGCCTTGTACAATTTAGCAAATAAAGATTTAGGAATGACTAATTCTTCGATTTTTGCGGCATCTTCGTCGGTAAGCCCTAAAACTTGCTGCAAGCGTTTTAATTCGTCGCGAGTTTCCAGAGAAAAGGGATATTCTTGCTGCATTGCTTCTTGCAGTGATTGTTCGTAGCGTTCACCTTTTTCTCTGTATTTGCGGTAAGGGTTTAATACCTCATCTTCGATCGCCTCTGCTTCTTCTGGCAGCAATTCCAAACTGACGCGCAGTTCATCTAATATCCTCCTACCGACGACTGTAATATCACCCCGGCTGCTGCTGCGCCGATCGACTTCTTCGCGATATATTGTTAGCTTGGGAATCCGCGCCCGCGAGCGATCGCCAATTTTTCTCAAATCGGCTAAAGCTTCCGCCGCCGACTGGTATCTCTCCCGAAAATCGTAGCGCACCATATTGTCTAAAACATCGGCCAGCGCTTGGGAACACGTGGCTAAATGCCGCCAAACAATTTCGCCTTTATTAGAATTTTTCAAATCCCGCAGTTTCGGCAAATCGTAAGCCGGCAAACCCGTCATTGCTTGGATGCCAATCATTCCCAAAGCGTAGATATCGCTGTTGAGTTGCGGGTTGTATTGAAATTGTTCGATCGGCATATATTCCAGAGTGCCAATCCGCACCGTTACCGGCGCTTGTCTTTGAGCGATGTGAATTTCTTTCACCGAGCCAAAGTCAATCAAAACTAACTTGTTGTCGGAATAGCGGCGGATTAAATTTGCCGGTTTAATATCTCGGTGAATTACTCCCTGGCCGTGTACAAACACTAAAATTTCTAACAGTTCCTTCAGCAAAGAAATCATTTTTTCTTCAGTTAAAGGCTTGCCCGGTACAATCTCGGTTGATAGCGAGTGACCTGCAACAAAGGATTCAACTAAGAAAAATTCTTCATTTTCTTCAAAATAAGCGAATAGCTGAGGGATTTGGTCGTGTTGACCGAGCTTTTCTAGAACTTCTGCTTCTTTTTGAAAAAGACGGCGCGTAGTATTAATTAATTTCGGTTCGGTAGTACCGGGACGCAGGTGCTTGACAAAGCACTGCGGTTCTCCGGGACGGCGAATATCTTTGGCCAGATAGGTTTGTCCAAATTCTCCTGTTTCTATGACTTCAATGATTTGATAGCGTCCATCTAAAAGTTGGCTCACCATGATAATAACGCAGCCTTTTTTTGGTTGATTTTCGCAAGAAACAGTTGCAATGTTGAGTCAGTTGTATAGCCTTTTTCAGGTAAATTCGGTGTTCCTGGGCATTGGCAAAACAGGGCATTGGGCATTGGCAAAACAGGGCATTGGGTATTCGTAATAGTTTTTTCTTTCTTTCTTCTTTCTTTCCTTATTCCGACTTCCATCGGACTTCTTCCCTCTGACTTCTTTCCTTCTGACTTCTGACTTCTGACTTCTAAGTGAGATATTGCACCCTTCTCAAATACTTGTTTAGGAACAGGCAAGATGACTGTTCCACAAGAAAAATCATTCTTTGTGGAACGGGCATCTTGCCCGTTCTTGACAATGGTGCAACATCTCATTTCTGACATACTTTATTTTTTCAACATCTGCAAAGCTTGATATCCCAAAAAGAAAAAACCCAAAGCGCCGAGTACCGCTATCGTGTTCGCAAACACATCGACTGTAAAAAATTCGCCCATTGCAATATCCTCTGAAAACTGATATCTATCCTCGGCTTTTCGGTCGCTGTATGGGTGAGGGGTCTTGCCCCTCGCTGCGGGCGAGCCGAAAGATGCTCACAAATTATAGCAAAAGAGGCGGTCAAAATAACTTTTCGGGCGATCGACTAGCTTTTTGTTTTAATATTTTTTAATATTTAGGGAGACAAATCGTGTACCGAAATTTTGAGGTCAGTTCGCTTTGATATTGTTAACCCTGCTAATTTTTTCTCTCATTGTAAGTAGAGCTTACACTAAGAATTTGCGCCGATCGGTCAAAAATGCGCCTCACTCAAACCGACATAAGTTCCGCGAAGCCCTCACCGCAACCCGCCGCGCAGTTCCCTAAAGTTTCGGTAATCGTACCAGCATACAACGAGGCAGAGAATATTCGGGATTGCGCGATCGCCATTTTGGAGAGTACACCGCTGTCTGTGGAAAACTTAGAGGTTTTAATTGTAGACGATCAAACTACAGACGACACCAAGTCGATCGGGCAAACCCTGCAACAGCATCTCAACGACCCCCGGCTTAAAATATTAGCAGGTCAGCCGCGACTAACCAACCAATTACCTTGTTAACTATCTGTTTATCCGTAAGCGTAATTTTGCAGCATTACACTTTGCGCCGTTTGGGTGCCGAGATTTCTGAATGTCCTACAAAATACTGGTGGTAGGGAGGTTTCGGAGGTGCGTTAGTGGCGGCGATTGCGATCGGTTCTGCGATTAAAACTGAAACAGATTGGGGATGGACTTGGCGCGGTAGAACTTGGCAAATTAAGAGTTAATTAAGACTTGCATATGGGCAGGCAAGATGCCCACCCCACAAAAAATTAACTCGTTGTGGAACAGGGATATTGCCTGTTCTTAAAAATCATCCACAATGTGAGTTATAGAAGAAAGAAGGAAGAAGAAATAAGGCAGAGCTAATCATAACATCCGTTACTTCCCTTACATCCGTTGCCGAGCTTCCGCGTATACAAAAGCAGGTACGCGCTTGTAAGCAGGCGTACCAGATCGCTTTTCAATCTCCGGGTGAAAAATTACATTAACTTCAGGATAAAACATCAAAGCAGCACCCTCACGAACCGCCCCATAAATCACCTCGACATTTTCCATTTTCCCGACATTTCCCTGCACCGTAACCCGCTGATGTTCTTGAAAACCCGTGCTTTCTGCATCCGCACGATTCATCAAAATGCAGTTGCGGTGCGGCATTCCCCGGTACTTGTCATCAATTTTGTAAACCACAGTATTGTGCTGAGAATAGCTGCGTCCCGTCATCAATGCCACAACAATACCCTGTGTTGATTCCGCTCCTCCAAACTCTTTCGCTTCCGGTAATCTCAGCTTAGGTAAAGGCGCGACAAACATCTTCGCTTTCCCAGAATCAGTAGGGAATTTAGGTTCCGTAAAAATGCGACCGCCGATGGTAAATTCCTCTTTTGTTTCATCGATTGTTGCCATTTTTTCAAACCCAGGAATGGTCTTAGCAATCAATTGCCGAACGTAGCGGGTGTCCTGAAGTTGGCGCCAATCTACCGGATAAGTACCGTGAATTCGGCTCGCTAATTCTGTTAAAAAAATTACTTCAGGAATCAAATCGGAAGTAGTGAGATGAGTTTCACCCTCATCATTTAAACGCACAAAGTTATTCCCCGATTCCACCGTTGTTTTGTGGGGATTTTCAAAACGATTCAGTACAGGAATCACAATTGTATTGTGCTTTGCCAATCCGTGAAAATGCCCTAAATTCGGTTTGGTTGCGAGGTAAATAACGGTTTCAACATTGCTTAAAGCGCGTTTTGCCTGCGTTGAATCTGGATTCGCCCCATACAAATTACCGCCCAGACAAATCAGTGTATCGACTTTGCCTGCATCTGCTGCTTCAATGAGCGATCGAGTTTCGTAACCCTTAACGCGGCTGAGGGGACGCCCTAACAACTTTTCGAGAGCGGCCTGGATTTCTTTTTTCAGCTTCACAGTGACGCCCATAGAGCCGAATCCTTGGACGTTTGAGTGTCCTCTGACGGGCATTAATCCCGCCCCTTCTTTGCCGACATTTCCCGTCATCAAGGCAGTGTTGGCAATGCTAAAAACATTATCTACGCCGTTATCGTGTTGGGTAATTCCCATCGCCCAACCGAATACAACTCGCTTTGAAGTGCCGATGATTTTGGCTGCTGCCTCAATTTCTGCTTGGGAAACTCCGCAGGTTTTAGTAATAGTTTCCCAATCGGTTTCGCGGGCGTGCTGGACTACTGCTTCCCAGCCTTCTGTATAGGCTTGCAAGTATTTTTCGTCCAGCAATCCTTGTTCGATTATAGACTTTTGAATGCCGACAAATAGCGCCGTATCGCTGCCCGGAATTGGTTGCAAGTATAAGGAGGAAATATCGGAACCGGGGATGAGCGACTTGACGGGAAATGCCGGAGAACCAAACTTGACTAATCCGATTTCCATCACCGGATTGATTACAATGATTTTACCGCCTTTGTCGCGAATTTTAATTAATTCGTTCATGAAGCGGGGATGGTTGTAGGCAGAATTCGCACCCGCGAGCACGACGCAATCTGCTTGCTTTAAGTTTTCTAGACTCACTATCGAGGTGCGAGTGGCAAACATTTCGCTTAAGCCAGTTGTCGAGGGAGCGTGGCAGAGATCGGAACAATCTGCTAAGTTATTGGAACCCATCGCTCTCATCATCAATTGCAGCAGAAAAGCCGCTTCGTTGGAAGAGCGGCCGGAACTGTAAGATGCTACTCGTTCCGGGGTTTTGCGAAACGCAGCTTCGGCAATCTGATAAACTTCTTCCCAAGAAATGCGATCGTAATGAGATGAACCAGCCCGCAAAATCATCGGAAAACTCAGCCTTCCCAACCTGTCGGCTTCCATTGAAGTTAATTGCTGAAGTTGTGCAATACTCTTCTTTTCAAAAAATTCAGTAGAGATAGCGGGCTTGATTTCAGCGGAGATTGCTTCAACGCTTTTCATGCAGCGCTGAAGTTTTTCGCCCTCTTCATTTGTAAAACCTCCTTTCTGCCCGCCAGTGCCCCAAGAACATGACAAACAAGCACTTTTGTGCAGCAAAGTTTTCCAAAGTTTCGGGCCTTCCGGGGACAATGTATGTTCTGCCCAATATTCTATTACGGGCAAACCGCCACCTATCTCTGGTGTTTCCTCGTTTCTCTCGTTGAATGGTGGGATTGGTTGGACATTTTGGGAGTTGACATCCATGCGGTTTACCTTTTGTTGGAATTGCGGATTAATGCGGCGGGCGAACCGCCAAAGGAGTTAAGTTTATTACGGAAATTTTAGCGCAAAGTTAAAGCCAAAAACACCAGTCAACAGATAGATACTTTAATCTAAATTAAACTCTAGGTTAGCAGTCATGAAGAGAATTCTTTCTTCATCGGCAGAGAGAGAAATGAATTCCTCACTACAAACAAGGTTTACTTCCTCTTATTTAACGCCTGCTTCCCAAACCCCAGACACAGCAGCCGATCGCCCTCAGCAACATTCGGGTCATTCTGCAAATAATCTCCCAACCACTCGCAACTGCGAGCAATGATATTATTTAGTTCCAAATTCTCCACAGGCAACAGAATTACAGTCCTATCCCTACTAGCAAAAGCCAGAGTTTTGCTGTCCGAACTAAAAGTAACGCTCAACACCCGATCGCTCGACTCCAAAGTCTTCGATAGCAGCGCCTTCTTGCCGTCAAAATCCCAAAGTTTAACAGTATTTCCCCCACTCGCCGCCGCAATCAATTTGCCGTCTGGACTAAAACTCACGCTTTCTACAGTATCGCTGTGGTCGAGTTTTTCAGTTAAATTAACTGCCTTGCCATCAAACCCCCACAAGTAAACTTTTTTGTCAGCGCAAGCAGCAGCAATAGTCTTACCGTCGGGACTGAAACTAACATTTTTAACGCTGTCCCGGTGGTCGATAGTTTTCATAATTTTCGCAGATGAACCGTTAAATTGCCACAGGTAAACTCTCTTTTCTCCGGTAATTTCAAAAGCCTTTTTCTTCCCGCTTGCCTTGTCCTCCGCAGCGGTAGCAGTAGCAATAGTTTTGCCGTCGGGACTGAAGCTAACGCTAATTACTGGATTGGTGTGATCGAGTTTTGCAAACAAAGTTGCTTTAGAACCGTTCCAGCGCCAGAGGTACAATTTGCGATCGGCATTGGCGGCGGCAATTATCTTTCCGTCTGGACTAAAACTCACGCTTCTAACAATACCGCTGTGGCTGAGAGTATCTAACAGTTTGCCGTTTAAACTCCAGACTTTCACTGTTTTGTCATCGCTCGCCGAAGCAACAGTTTTATCATCAGGCGAAATGCTCACCCAGGTAACAGAATCCTTGTGACCTTCTAAGATTTTGAATAAACTGCCGTCATCCCGCCAAAGTCTCACGGTTTTGTCCCCACTAGCAGAAGCAATTGTTTTGCTATCAGCGCTAAAACTGACTTTGTAAACCCAGTCTCCGTGTCCCGATAAAATCTTATTCAGCGGAGTGCTGTCCGGTTTCCAAATTTTCACTATTTTGTCTTTACTTGCGGAAGCAATAGTGCCGTCACCGCTGAAACTTACGGCCCTTACGTCGTCTTGATGTCCTCGAAAAGTATTGAGCAAAGTGCCGCTGCCACTCCAAACTTTCACCGTATCGTCGGCACTGCCCGTGACAATTTTTTTGCCGTCGCGACTGAAACTCGCGCTGACAACTTCATCGTTGTGTCCTTTGAGAGTTCTGATTTCCTCACCGTTTCGCTTCCAAATTTTAGCTGTGGTGTCGGCACTTGCTGAAACGAGTTCTCTGCCGTTTGGACTGAACTTAATGCTGTACACAATGTCAGAATGTTTGGTTAATGTTTTGGGATTAATTGTAAATTTCTGGGTTTTACTTTCTCGGTTCCAAAGTTTGACAGTTTTGTCTACACTTGCTGAGGCAATTGTTTGGCCGTCGGGGCTGAAACTGACGCCCAGCACCCAGTCTTTGTGTCCGGTTAAGGTTTGCAGCAATTTTTTGTTCGCCAGGTTCCAGATTTTGACGGTGTTGTCGTGACTGGCAGAAGCTAGGGTTTTGCCGTCTGGACTGAAACTGACGCTGGTGACGATATCGCGGTGGCCGGATAAAATGCCGTGAAGCGGAGCTATCCCGTAGGGAATCGCACTTTTGTCGTTATCTACTTGCCAAATTCTAATTATGCGATCGGCACAACCAGTAGCGATCGTTTTCCCATCGGGACTAAAACTAATACTCGTCACGCTATCTGGGTGATTAAAAGTTTTTAATAACTTACCTTCTTTGGTCCACAATTTAACAGTTTTGTCAGCACTTGCCGAAGCAACTGAATTGCCGTCGGGACTGACACTCACATCCAAAACAAATTTGCTGTGCTGCTCGAAACGGTTGCGTTCTTGCACCCCGGAAACTGCTTGTCTGAGTCTTTCAGCAATTTGATTTTTAGTCTCCACAGGCAGCGCTGTACTTTTCTGAGAATCACGAGCAATTTTGATACTATTTTCCAACACTCCTAATTGATTTTTTTCATTAGAAAGCACCAAAGCTTCCGACGCAGAATTTAGGGCATCAGTCCGACTTTTTTCTGCTTCTTGCCGTGCGCTTTCTGCTAATTTTGCTTGCTCGAATGCCATCCCTGAAACACCTGCGAGTACAAGCACTCCTAGAACCGCCGCCCGCAATTGCCATCTCCGAGTTTGGTAAAGTTGAGCTTCCGCTTGGTACTGTTTGTCTCTAGCTTCCGACAGCAAAGCATCTTGCTCTCTGTCTTTGCGAATTTGTTCAATTTCATCTCGGTTAATTTGGTTTTGCTTTCGCAGTTCCTCAAATTCTGCCTTTTGATCTAATTCTTGCTGCTGGCGAATGAAGCTAACTAAATAATCGTGAACGAGCTGATAAAGCTCTGCCGGTAGTTCCGTCCATCGAAAAACTAAACCTGAGTTTACTAACAGTTCTAAGACTAAATCTAATTTATCAGCTTCGGCAAACGTCGCTAAATTTGAGGCTAATTCGGCGCGGGTTTTTAGGGGACGGATCTCCTCTTCATCTGTCAGCAAATACAAAACTCGGCGCGCCGCTACTTCATTTTCCGGGCCGCAATCTTTGATGACTTCTTCGAGAAACCTTTCTACTAATTTTTGTTGCGGATTGTTGCCGAGTTCCTGATATTGACTTAAAGTTCTAATGTTCTCTTGTTGCAGTTGAGCGCCGACAAGTTGTAGTTCGATCGGGCGGACTTCTCCCAATTCTCCAGCTAGATCTTTGACTAATTCTTCGATCAGATCCGGTTCTAAGTAAAACTGCGCTCGTTCAGTTAAAGTGCGAATTACCGATCGCGCATCGACCAGCGAAAAATTTCCCAAATAAAACAGAATGTTTTTGCTGAGAATGTCCTCCAAAATATCATTGTTAACGAATCCTGTCTGGTTTTTGGGTCGGGAAAATTCCAGCAAATAGTGCAGGTAATCTTCCCGCAAACACAGGACGACTTTTAAATATTTGATTTTCAAGCATTCCCGCAAAAAATCAAAAAATATTTGTCTTTCCGCTGGCTCTTTCCACACGAAAAAAAATTCTTCAAATTGGTCAAATATCAGAACAGTCACTAAATGTTCGGAATTTATTTGCAGCTCCTTGAGAATATTTTCGTATTCGATCGCCTGTTGTCGTATGATTAATTCTACTGGCTGTGACTGCTCCCTTTGCCCCTCATTATTCCCAGTCGAGCCACTGTGAAATCCCGAAATAAGATTTCCCTTGACTGCACCTGCTTCTACTGGAAAATCTACCGGAGAAATTTCTGGTACTGCTTCGGTAATTTCCGGATCGAATATTTCAGCTTTCCCAGCAGATAACTGTCTGGTTAATTCCCGCGGCCAGTTGTTATAAACTTGCAGCACTACGGGCAAAACAGTCCGCATTTCTATTTTTTTTTGTTTGAGAGCTGGTACTAATCCTCCCGTGACTATTGAACTTTTGCCAACTCCAGACTGACCGTAAATTACTGTCAGTTTGTCTGGGGTATTGTTCATCCTATATATCAAGCGGTTGAGGTCTTGCTCTCTGCCGGAAGCTGTAATTTCGTCAGCAATAGTAGCCGCGTTTGCAATAGTTTCGGCGACGGAATTAACCGCTTCTCTGTGCGGCTGCAACTTTCCGGCTCCAATAAAAGCTCGGAACCGATACGTGTGTTCCACCGCTCGATAATCTTGCTTAATTTGAAATGCTTCGAGATATTGTCCCCGCTGAAAATAGAGAGATCGCAGCATTTCTAAAACCCGCAAATACAGTTGCGGGTTGTAGCACGCTTCGGTTTCCGAGCGAGCAAGCTCTAAATGCGCGATCGCCTCCTGTACCTCACCCAACTGACTCTGGGCCTCTGCTAAAATTAACAGATACAAGCCTAGATGCTGCGACTTTACATGGGTTCCCTGTCCCGTCGCTTCTAAATTTGAGTTGAGAACGTCTAGAGCCATTAAAGCCCATTCTTTCGCCCCTTGCCAGTTCTTTTGCTCTAAGGCTACTCTAGCCAAAAAGCCGTAATCTTGAGCCAAATTAACTGCTGAATTTTCCATATTTTCATGTAACCTCCGAGCTTTGATAGCTAAATTCCAGAGTGCATCCCAATCTTCTAAATATTGCAATACTTCGCCAAGTTGATTGATGAATATACCAACGGCATCCTGCCGTCCCGCCCGTTCTAAAACATCAATACATTCCTGAAAATAATTCTTAGCTTCCGTCCAGTAAGGACGGTTTCCGCTGCGGTGTTTTTCTGCTTGGAAGCGGTAGCAAAGACCGATGTGGAATAGCATAATTCCCTCTAACACGGGGGCAGGATGAACGGTAAATAACAAATTGCTAAATTCGGTTTTTTGTCCAATAAACGCTACTTGATGCTTCCAAAAACTGAGACTTTTTTGATACAATTCAATAGCTGCAGGGATGCGGTGACAAGCATATTCGTGCCTACCGCGAATAAATTGCAAACTCGCTTCAATAGCTGGTTCTAACCTGATGTTGCAAGTTTGCAAGTCTTGGCTAGCCGACTCTAGTTCACTCAAAGAATTGGCTCCGAGAATGGCAGAATTAGTTAAACGCCAATTGCCACTTTCCAAAATGTTGGAAAAAATGCGATCGGCACTTTTGCCCAGGAAATCCACCAAGTCGTCGGGGCCAATCACAAATTCCACACTTGTCGTCCAAGTTTCGATATCTGTTACTAACCGAATCAGTTTTTTTAAGATTTTGTCTGTCACCCACAGCACCACCGGGAATGGAAAATTATTCCGAAATTCTTCCCTCACGTAGTTGGTAGAAGTCAGCAGTCGATCGATCGCGCTTACCGATTCCAATCCAAACACCATTAAAGCTGCCGGATGGCTGCAGGAAAGTTTGGTTTCTATTGTCGTGTAAAGAGTTTTAACAGATGGCGGGAGGACAATTTCTTGAATCTCGATATCAGACTGCTCCCGCAATTGCCTTACAATTTCCTCTCTCATCGCACTGTAATTGCACCGTACCAAAATCAGCGAAAATTGCCCCTGAGACATTCTCAGAGTCCGGGTGATAGTTTGCAGCGAACTTTGGTTTTGCTGTGCTGCTGTGTCTTGCTGGCAGTGCGAATTAATCATAATTAATATTTGAAAATTTTTCTCAGGATAGGTGCTGTCAACTGCCGAAAAAAGGAAGTTCGACAACGGATTATTTAACGGATGTAATGGATGGAAGTTCGGCAACGGATTATTTAACGGATGTAACGGATGTAACGGATGGCAGTTCGGCAACGGATTATTTAACGGATGTAACGGATGGCAGTTCGGCAACGGATTATTTAACGGATGTAACGGATGTAACGGATGTAACGGATGTCAGGAATCGACGGCAGGGGAAAGTGTAATTAAGAACATCCTAACCGTTTTGGCGGTTGCTTTAAGTTTACTTTTACCCGTTTTTACGTTTGCCAATCACAGCGAAGAATCACATGATTAATTTTATTTCTGCCCTTTTGGGCGATTTCCAATCACTGGGAAATATCAATTAGTTAAGTTTCTTTCAGCCTGCATACTTATTATGTTAGCCGATCGCATTAAAGCATACCCAAAAAAATACATACTCTGTTATTCGCATATTCCCAGCAAAATCAACCGAATTTTACTTCAATCTTGATAATTGCTTAAATTCTACCCAGTAAAAGAGTCTTTCTTGGCATGGCTCCCAGCCATCGCCCAAATCGCGCAAATCCGATTCAGTTATTCGCATATCGCTGAAATCCGGCATTCCTTGCTTGACTGACCCCTTGCAGCACTGAGATAAACTATCGGCGGTGGCTCATCAATTACAGCTTGAAGATTTTTTGTCATAAATTTACTAATCTCCATATCTAAAGTAGCTGCAAAATCAGGTTCATCCCAATCCTCGCTTTCTTCAATGCTGATGGTTGTTGGTAACCCAATATCAACATCTAGCTCATCGCCAAAATCCGCAACTTTCTTAATTGGATCTATTTTGTGACCGGGCTCAGTGGCAAAAGCTTCAGTTGTATTGGCTATTAGTACGAGCGGCAGTGCTACTAGGGCACTTATTGTTTGTCGCGCCGTGATTTTCCTCATGGTATTCTCCTGGTATAAACTCAACTTTGGTGCTGCTATACATTCAACATCTGCGGCTACTTTAGAGCGCTGTCAGTCGATTTTAGATTTTAGATTTTAGATTTACTCCATAGATGAATCTGAGAGCTTGAATTAGGGTCTAAAATTGTGGGGTACTTACCTTTATGGCAGTTCACAAGTATCCGTTTTTGAGCAGAGTCATTAATTAATAGTGGCTTGTTTTTCCACAGACTCTAACCTTATCTGTGACTCTTCGCGGCAGGTTTGCTTAACTGAGCATATCCGGTCAACTGTTTGCCTTTCTATTTACTACGTGAAAACTCTTAAACAGTCAGGTTTTCCCGTTAAGTAATTCTCCAGCCTTTGCGAGTGTTCATCTCAGACTCAAAGCAAAGTGGGTGAGAAGTTCGATCGCACACCAGTTTTCGCACACCAGTTTTCGCACACCAGTTTTCGCACTCCCGCGCTGCCACCAGCAAGCTGATGTGACATACCACAGCCACCGGATATCTGTCAATACTTATATCTTAACATTTCTAAGTTGTTGCATAATTCTCGTTACCAGGAAGAGCCTGGTAACGCAGCTCGGCGAGGCAGAGCCTCCAGCCAAGTCGAGAGGAGTCCTATTTCGTCAAGCCGTGTTCGAGAGCGAAGCGAACCAACTCAGTACGGCTGTTAGTACCCGTCTTGCTAAACAAACGGCTGACGTACTTTTCCACATTACGCACGCTAGTTTCCAAGCGGCGGGCAATTTCCTTATTCATCAAACCTTGAGCAACCAAATCCAAAACACTTTGTTCTCGCGGAGTCAAATCAATTTTAATCGGCGAAGGACTTTGGGCGATCGAACTCCGCCCACTCAGCAAAGACTCAATTCTTGCCATTTGGCTTGTCAAAGCAGCAATATCGGGACTTTCAGCATTTTCGCTCGTCTCCTTAGCAGCCGCGCGACGGGCCAGCAAATTGGTTACTATTGCTACTAACTCGTCGGGATCGAAGGGCTTAGAAAGATAAGCATCGCAGCCTGCTTGATAGCCTTGAATGCGATCGCTCGTCATCCCCTTAGCCGTCAAAAATACCACCGGCAAAGCCTTATAGCGAGGATCTTCCCGCACTTGTTTGAGAAATTGATAACCGTCCACCTGGGGCATCATAATGTCTGAAATCACCAAATCGGGATTGTACTGCTGCAAGAGTTCCCAGCCATCCCGAGCATTACTGGCAACTTCAACCGCAAAATCGCTATCTTCCAAATAAGCTTGTACTGCTTCCCGCAAGCCCGGTTCATCATCTACCAATAATAATCGTGCTGACATAGTTGTTACCTTTACGCTTTACCACTATTTTTTAATTTAGCCGCATTTAAGTCTTATTGTCACTCCATCCCTCGAAGGAAGTTAAAAACTTGTTGTCCAACTCAAGAGCTTTGAGTTAGGTTTTGATTTAACGATGAAAAAGTTCTTAAATCTTTAATTCAAAACTCCAAACTCAAAACTCAAAATTATTATTGAACCCTTCCACTTAAACTTTTGAACGATCGGTCAAAATTTCATAACCAGTTTCTGTCACCAACACAGTATGCTCAAACTGAGCCGACATAGCATTGTCAACGGTTACAGCAGTCCACTTGTCAGAAAGCGTCCGAGTGTACTTAGAACCGGCATTCAGAATTGGTTCGATCGCCAATGTCATGCCCGCTCGCAATTTCACGTTCGGCATTTCCCGCGTGCGGAAATTGAAAACCGACGGTTCCTCGTGCAAATTTCGCCCGACACCGTGGCCGGTAAACTCCTCAACGATGTTAAAACCGTTGCTTTTGACATGATCTTCGATCGCACCAGCCAAATCGAGCAAATAGGCTCCAGCCTTCACTTGTTCGATACCTTTGTACAAAGCTTCTTCTGCGACTCGGATTAATTTTGCCGATTCGGGAGTCACTTCCACAACTGCGATCGTAATGCAAGAATCGCCGTGAAAACCTTGGTAATATGCCCCCGTATCTACTTTAAGAACATCTCCGGCCCGAATTACTTTTTTGGCGCTGGGGATGCCGTGAACAACTTCGTTATTAATGCTAGAGCAAATCGATCCGGGGAAACCGTGATAGCCTTTAAAACTCGGAGTTGCCCCCATTTCGCGGATGCGTTTTTCCGCATAAGCATCCAAATCAGCAGTAGTCATTCCCGGTTTCACCATTTGGGAAATTTCTTTGAGTACCGTTGCAACGATTTTCGCTGCCTGCCGCATAATTTCGATTTCGCGTTCAGACTTAATTTCAATGCCTCGACGCTGTTTTTTGACTTGGGGTGCTTGAGTTGGGCTAGAAAGCAGACTGCTAAAAATATTCATGAATTGATTGGCGGGTAATGTTGTACTTTGACGGCAGGTTGAAGCAAAAAAACGGCAAATATCCACTTTTTTGTGGAAAAACGAGTGTCTTGTTCCGAACTGTCGATCGCTTGTCCTTGTAGCTAGCTTAATATTTTTCTCACTAATCGGCACGGGATTGGCGGGTCAACAAAGCGGTTTCAACCGCCGAGCCCGTTGGAGCGGGATTTCCGAGCATTCCTGTGAGGTTAGCAATTGTGGCAATTAACTTATTTATGTCAACTGGTTTAGATAAGTGCATCTGGAAACCAGCTTCCAGCGCTTGCTGGCGCTCTTCCTCTCTGGCGTAGGCCGTCAGAGCGATCGCAGGCATCTTTCCACCCCTGAGCAATTCCATTTCTCTCACGCGCGCGATCAACTCATAGCCGTCTGCTTCCGGCATTCCAATGTCGCTCAGCAGCAGATCCGGCCAATAACTCTCCAGTGCAGCTAGAGCCCCGGCCACCGATGCCGCCGAGCGCACGATAGCTCCTTCGTCCTCGAGTAAAGCAATCAAAAACTCCCGCGTGTCATCGTCATCATCCACCACCAGCAATTGCAAATTAGCCAGAGTGGGGAGAACCTCTGTCGCGTCATTGAGCGACGACCAATCATCGTCAGCAGCGAGGGCGTTCCTCTGAGCAAGAGGTAAAGCCACCGTAAATTTCGCACCCTCGCCCGGATTATTCTCTGCATACACCTTACCGCCGTGCAGTTCCACCAAGTGACGGACGATCGCCAATCCCAGTCCCAAACCCCCGTAAGACCTAGTTGTGCTGCTATCAGCTTGGCGGAAGCGATCGAAAACATAAGGCAAAAAATCAGGAGCGATACCAATGCCGCTATCAATTATCTCAATTTGAGCCTCATCTCCAACTGACTCTAACCGCACCTGTACTTTACCCTCTTGCGGACTAAACTTAATCGCATTTGACAGCAAATTCCACACAATTTGCTGCAAGCGATCGAAATCGCCGATAACTTCACCTACATTTGGACTGCACGTTAATTCTAGGACTATTGATTTTTCCTCAGCCAGGGGCTGCAAAGAATCTATTGCCAGGTTGATCGCAGATTCCAACCGAATCGGATGCTGATTTAAATTTAGTTTCCCCCGCAGAATCCGCGAAACATCTAAAATATCTTCGATGAGTTGAGATTGAGATTTAGCATTGCGCTCAATTGTTTCTAGGGCTTTCTCTATAGTGTCTTGGTCAAATGTTTTGGTACGAAGCAGCCTAGACCAGCCGAGAATTGCATTTAAAGGAGTACGGAGCTCGTGAGAGAGAATAGCTAGAAATTCATCCTTCATCTGGTTAGCTCTTTCCGCTTCTTGCCGCGCCACTTGTTCCCGGAGTAGTCTGCCGCGTTCTTCCTCTGCTTGCTTGCGGTCTGTGACATCTCTAACCGTGCCCACGTGACCGATCAGTTTTCCCAAATCCGAAAACATTGGCGACGACTGCACGTGAATCCACCTCACAGTTTCGCTACCAGCTAATCGAAACTCGTTAGAATATTCCTGGCTTTCTTTAATCCAAGCTAACCAATCTGCTACTACGCGATCGCGATCTTCTGGATGAACTTCCCGCTGCCAAACCTCTGCCAAACTTTCCTCCAAAGTTAACCCGCAAATCGCTTGACAACGCGGGTTGATGTAAGTACAGCGGCCTTCAACGTCAGCTAAGTAAATTCCCAATGGTGAACAAGCACACAAAGTGCGAAACCGCTCTTCACTTTTCCTTAGTTCACTATTAACCGCAGCTAACTGTGTTGCTTGCTGCTTCACCTCGACTGTTTTTTGGAACAATTCCACAAATACCTGCACCTTCGAGGTCAATATTTCCGGTTCTAAGGGTTTGAACAGGTAATCCACCGCACCCAGAGAATAACCTTTAAACACGTGGGTGTCATTACTGCTGAATGCTGTGATAAAAATAATCGGAGTCGCTCGCGATCGATCTCTAGAGCGAATCAATGTAGCTGTCTCAAATCCATCCATTCCCGGCATCTGCACATCAAGCAAAATTACCGCAAAATCTTCATTAAGCAGACATCTCAGAGCCTCCGCGCCAGAATTAGCTTGTACTAGATGATAAGAGGGGCTGTTGAGGATAGCTTCTAGAGCTACCAAATTTTCTGGGCGATCGTCAACTAAAAGGACATTTACTCGATGGGGGGGCTGCAGATTCATAATTTTTTTAATCTTTAATTCTTAGCAAATTGACTAAACAGGGAGCGATTTTAGAGAGGGGTAAAATCCAGTCTACTTCAACATTTGCGATCGCCGACGCTGGCATGGCCGGGCATAGAGCTGAAGCCGGTTCCTCCACAAATGTCAATCCTCCCTCAGCTTTAATTTTTGCCAGCCCTTTAGTGCCATCCGAATTAGCTCCCGTTAAAATTATGCCGATAACTTTCTCCCCAAACGCATCCGCAGCAGACTCAAACAGCACATCGATTGAGGGCCGCGCGTAGCTGACAGGACCCTCAGTTGATAGTGCAAATTTAGGAGTTCCGCGATAGGGGATTGGGAATTTTGAATTGTGGATTGACTCCACTGCCACGCTCCCCCCTTCTGTAAAGTCGTTTTCATACAGGCTAAACTCCTCGTCAGAGGGCGATTCTATTAGCAAATGATAGTCAGCAGGAGCCAAGTAAACCCGTCCAGGTACGATCTCCTCTTTGTCTTGGGCCTCTGTGATTTGCAGAGAGCATTGCTGTTGTAAAACATCAGTAAGCCTATTCTGAGAACTCTTATGGCGGTGTTGGACAATAACTACAGGCAAAGGAAAGCTTTGTGGCAAATCTGCCAGCAGCACAGTCAGAGCCTGTAGCCCTCCCAAAGACGTGCCCACAACCACTATTTCAAAATTTTTTTTATTTAATTCTCCGGTAGAGTTTATCACTACTTTCAATGGGTTCATAGTATTTTTCATAAGGTGTAAAAGTTAGAGACTCCTGATGTCCTAGTCCTAAAACCCCAAACATTCCCAGGCTCTCATAAAAAAGCTTGTGTACCCGCTCTTGGAGGTGTGGATTGAAATAAATCATCACATTACGGCATAAAATAACATTAAATTCATTAAAAGAGTTATCCGTTGCTAAGTTGTGGTGAGCAAAGACAATATTATCTTTAAGGGAAGAGCGAAAAATCGCATTTTCATAGGCAGCAGTGTAATACTCAGAAAACGCTTTCTTGCCCCCCGCTTGGTGGTAGAGTTGCGTATATTCTTGCATTTGTTTCAGCGGAAATATCCCTGTTTTGGCTGTTTTTAAAACTAATTCATTCATGTCCGTAGCGTAAATCCGACAACGGTCGTACAGTCCTTCTTCTTGCAGCAAGATTGCCATAGAATAGACTTCTTCTCCCGTTGAACATCCAGCGTGCCAAATCCGAATAAAAGGATAAGTACGCAGCAGCGGCACCACTTTATTTCTGAAACTAATGTAAAAGCTGGGATCGCGAAACATCGCCGTTACATTGACAGAAATGTCCAGCAGTAAACGGTCTAGATAAGCAGGATTGTGCAGTACCTTTTCCTGAAGTGCCGAGACAGTGGTGAGCCGTTCCGAGCGAATAGTGTTCCAAATACGGCGCTTGAGAGAGGCAAGAGCATAATTGCGAAAATCAAATCCGTAATAGCGAAACATTCCCTCTAGTAGGAGTTGAATTTCGATGGTTTCAAGTTCATGGCTTTCGGACATTTTTAATTACTAATTGGTTATTGGGCATTGTTGACTGTTGACTGTTGACTGATGACTGTTGACTGCTGACTGTTGACTGTTGACTGCTGACTGTTGACTGCTGACTGTTGACTGTTGACTGTTGACTGTTGACTGTTGACAACTAATAACTAACAACTGCCAACAGTCAACTGACAACGGACTTCCATTATCGATAAAGCCAGACACGCAGCAGCGAGAGCAACTGTTCCGTATCAACAGGTTTGGTAATGTAGTCAGACGCACCAGCTTCGATACATTTTTCCCGATCGCCCTTCATAGCTTTCGCAGTCAGAGCAATCATTGGCAACGAAGCAAATTGAGGCATATTACGAATTGCTTGCATGGTTTCGTAACCGTCCATCTCTGGCATCATCACGTCCATCAACACAATATTTATCTCAGGCGTATTTTGCAATTTAGCAATGCCCTCTCTGCCATTCTCAGCATACACAACTTCCATTTTATGGCGCTCCAGCATACTTGTGAGAGCGAAAATATTCCGCATATCGTCGTCAACAATCAAGACTGTTTTGCCCGCCAGCGTCGAATCTGTTTGATACAATTGCTCTAGCATTTGG
Source organism: Microcoleus sp. K5-D4 (assembly GCF_036704575.1). NCBI lineage: Bacteria > Bacillati > Cyanobacteriota > Cyanophyceae > Oscillatoriales > Microcoleaceae > Microcoleus > Microcoleus sp. K5-D4. The sequence continues at coordinate 36,004 of NZ_JAUBSD010000023.1, read as the reverse complement.
CGCTTTGGTTCCGGCAAATTTGCTTGGACTCGGTGCAAAAACAACGCTGTTTCATCTAACAAACGTTCCGGCGATCGCACATCTTTAACAATGATTGTTTCGGCCATGCGCTTGAGTTGACCTTCTTCGGATCTTGTCAACTCTTTGCCCGTATAAATAATAAGTGGCAGACTTTTCAAAGTAGCCTCTTGCTTGATCTGCTCTATCAGTTCAAAACCAGTCATATCTGGTAGTCCCAAATCGAGTACAACGCAGTCAAAATGCCCCGATTTCAAAATTTCTAGCGCCTCTGCACCACTCCCCACAGCCGTTGTAGAAACATCGTGATTACCGATTAAATCCACAATGCTCAGACGCTGTATTTCGTCGTCTTCGACGACTAGCAAATTCTTCACTGGCCGCTCCACAAACCCCTTAATATCAGTTAAAGCTTTGCTCAAAGCTTCGCGACTGACAGGCTTTTGTAGGTACGCGATCGCCCCTAACTGCAAACTGCGCTGCCGCCCTTCTTCAACTGATACAATGTGAACCGGAATGTGGCGCGTACTTGGGTCGTGCTTCAAGCGATCGAGCACTGTCCAGCCATCCATCACAGGCAAATTTAGATCCAGCATAATCGCAGTTGGCTTGAACTCTCGCGCCATCGCCAAACCGATATCGCTCCGCAAAGCCACCAAACCTTTAAAACCCTGTTCCTGCGCCATATCCAACAGAATTCGAGCGAAGTTTACATCATCTTCAATAATCAAAAGCACGCGATCGTCACTCTCAATATTTTCTCGGTCATCTGAGATTAAAGGTGAGGGGTAAGGCGCGATCGGCAAGTGGAAATTCGGCAAAGTAAGTGCGGCAGAATTTGCAGGGGGTAATTGAGGCGTTTGCTTGCCCGTTCCCGAGCCCGTATCAGTGATTATTATTCGCGATTCTTGGTAAGTTTGTGGCAGATAAAGCGTGAACCTACTACCCTCACCAGGGCGACTGGTCAATTTAATTTCTCCACCTAACAAATTAGCGATTTCTCTACTAATTGACAAACCCAAACCCGTTCCCCCGTATTTGCGGCTAGTGCTACCATCTGCTTGTTGGAAAGCCTCAAAAATAACCCTGTGTTTTTCAGCAGAAATCCCAATCCCGGTATCGCTAACTGAGAAAGCCAAAACAGTAGGGGAACTCCTTAAACTTTCTATCTCTAAACTCCACCCTTCCCGCGCTACTTCGGCATGCAATTTCACCTCACCTCGCTCTGTAAACTTAAACGCATTAGAGAGGAGATTCTTCAAAACTTGTTGCAGCCGTTTAGCATCAGTATAGAGACCTTTTGGCAACCCAGCCTCCAGCTCTATTTTAAAACTCAACTTCTTATCCTGGGCGATTTGGCGGAAAGTGCGATCCAAATGGTCTCGCAAGTCCGTAAACAACACTTGCTCTATTTCCACCGACATCGTGCCCGATTCAATCTTAGCGAGATCCAAGATGTCATTAATCAGCCCCAGCAAATCATTTCCCGCCGAGTAAATTGTGCGCGTGTATTCAACTTGCTTCTGAGTCAAATTGCCTTCAGTATTGTCAGAAAGCAATCGAGCCAGAATCAACAGCGAATTTAGCGGAGTTCGCAACTCGTGAGACATATTTGCCAGAAACTCCGACTTATACTTAGAAGTTAGAGCCAACTGTTCTGCTCTTTCTTCCAACAACCCCCTCGCCTGTTCGATATCTCGGTTTTTCCGCTCCACTTCCTTATTTTGCAGCGCTAGCAATTCCGCTTGTTCTTCTAGTTCTTCATTCGTTTGTTGCAACTCTTCCTGCTGACTCTTTAACAGTTCCTCAGATGCGCGGAGTGACTGCGCTTGTTGTTCGAGACGCTTATTAGTTTCCGTTAGTTCTTTTTGCTGAGTTTGTAACTCTTCTGCCAAAGACTGTGACTGTTTCAGCAACTCTTCCGTCCGCATACTCGCCGCAATTGTATTTAAGACAATGGCGATACTTTCTGTAAGTTGATCGAGGAATGTCAAGTGTATTTCGCTGAATCGGCGGAACGAAGCTAACTCGATTACTGCCGTCACTTGTCCCTCAAATAATACAGGTAAAACCACCACATTCAGCGGCGTAGATTCTCCCAGTCCCGATCCAATTTTAACGTAGTTTTCCGGTACTTCGGTCAACAGTATCCGTTCTTTTTCCAGGGCGCATTGTCCTACCAAACCTTCGCCTAAATGGAATCGATTTCCTAACTGTTTGCGTTCGCGGTATGCGTAGGTACTTAACAGTTTGAGAAACGGATCGTGCTCGACCGATTCCATCATGAAGAAGACGCCATGCTGAGCAGAAACCAACGGCGTCAATTCTGAGAGAATTAGTTTAGAAACTGTTTCTAAATCCCGCTGACCTTGTAGCATTCGAGTAAACTTAGCAAGGTTTGTTTTCAGCCAATCTTGCTCAGTATTTTTCTGCGTAGTCTCCCGGAGATTGGCGATCATCTGGTTAATGTTGTCCTTAACGATCGCAACTTCTCCTTCCGTGGCGACGGAAATTGACCTCGTTAAATCGCCTCTGGTAACAGCAATTGCCACTTCTGCGATCGCCCGCAACTGAGTAGTCAAATTCGCCGCCAATTCATTCACATTATCCGTCAAATCTCGCCACGTCCCCGCCGCGCCCGGAACCTTCGCCTGGCCGCCCAATTTCCCTTCAATTCCCACCTCCCGCGCCACGGTAGTAACTTGATCGGCAAACGTCGCCAGCGTATCAATCATCTCGTTAATCGTATCTGCCAGAGTCGCAATTTCTCCCTTAGCTTCCAGCATTAATTTGCGCTTCAAATCGCCATTCGCCACCGCCGTCACAACCTTAGCAATACCCCGCACTTGCGCTGTCAAATTCCCCGCCATCGAGTTTACGTTGTCGGTTAAATCTTTCCAAGTTCCCGCAACTCCTTTCACCTCAGCTTGACCGCCCAATTTACCCTCGGTTCCTACCTCCCGCGCCACCCGCGTTACTTCAGATGCGAAGGAATTAAGCTGATCCACCATCACGTTAATAGTGTCTTTCAACTCCAGAATTTCGCCTTTGACATCGACGGTGATTTTCTTAGACAAATCACCATTTGCCACCGCTTTCGTCACTTCCGCAATATTCCGCACCTGCGCCGTCAAATTCCCCGCCATCAAGTTTACGTTGTCGGTTAAATCTTTCCAAGTTCCCCCTACACCCCGCACGTAAGCTTGCACACCTAATTTACCTTCCGTTCCCACTTCCCTCGCCACCCGCGTTACTTCAGATGCGAAGGAACTCAACTGATCCACCATGATGTTAATCGTGTTTTTCAGTTCGAGAATTTCACCTTTTACATCTACAGTAATTTTCTTCGACAAGTCGCCATTTGCCACCGCCGTTGTCACTTCGGCAATGTTACGCACTTGTGCTGTTAAATTCCCCGCCATCGAGTTAACTGAATCCGTTAAATCTTTCCAGGTTCCAGCAACTCCTTTAACTTCAGCTTGCACCCCTAATTTCCCTTCGGTTCCCACTTCCCTCGCAACCCTGGTTACTTCTGAAGCAAAGGAATTTAATTGATCCACCATCGTGTTGACGGTGTTCTTCAGTTCAAGAATTTCACCCTTAACATCTACAGTAATTTTCTTCGATAAGTCGCCATTTGCCACAGCAGTAGTAACAGCCGCAATATTCCGTACTTGCTCCGTCAAACTACCCGCCATAAAATTAACTGAATCCGTTAAATCCTTCCAAGTTCCTGCTACGCCTCGGACATCCGCTTGACCGCCGAGTTTACCTTCGGAACCCACTTCTCTAGCCACCCGCGTTACTTCAGAGGCAAAGGAATTAAGCTGATCCACCATCACGTTAATGGTGTTTTTCAGTTCTAAAATTTCGCCTTTAACCTGTACCGTAATTTTTTTAGATAAGTCACCGTTAGCAACAGCCGTCGTCACCTCAGCAATGTTGCGGACTTGTGCTGTTAAATTCCCGGCCATCGAGTTAACTGAATCCGTTAAATCTTTCCAGGTTCCTGCTACTTCCTGCACTTCTGCTTGCACGCCTAATTTCCCTTCCGTTCCCACTTCCCTAGCAACCCTGGTTACTTCCGATGCGAAGGAATTTAACTGGTCAACCATCGTGTTGACGGTGTTTTTGAGTTCGAGAATTTCCCCTTTAACATCTACGGTAATTTTCTTAGATAAATCGCCCTTTGCCACAGCGGTTGTCACTTCAGCGATGTTCCGCACTTGTGCTGTCAAACTGCCTGCCATGAAGTTAACGCTATCCGTTAAATCCTTCCAAGTTCCGGCAACTCCTTTAACTTCTGCTTGACCGCCGAGTTTGCCTTCGGAACCTACTTCTCTCGCCACCCGCGTTACTTCAGATGCGAAGGAACTTAACTGATCCACCATGATGTTAATCGTGTTTTTCAGTTCGAGAATTTCCCCTTTTACATCTACTGTAATTTTCTTCGACAAGTCGCCATTTGCCACAGCGGTCGTCACTTCGGCAATGTTACGCACTTGTGCTGTTAAATTCCCCGCCATCGAGTTAACTGAATCCGTTAAATCTTTCCAAGTTCCAGCAACTCCTTTAACTTCAGCTTGCACGCCTAATTTCCCTTCGGTTCCCACTTCCCTAGCCACCCGCGTTACTTCCGACGCAAAGGAGCTCAATTGGTCTACCATTGTGTTAACAATTTGCGCTGTTTGGAGGAATTCTCCTTTGAGGGGTCTGTCTTCTATTTCTAAGGCGATAGTTTGCGATAAATCCCCTTTTGCTACGGCCCGAATTACTCTGGCGGTTTCAGAGGTTGGTTGCACTAAATCTGTAATTAGGGTATTGACAGAGTTGACGCTAGCTGCCCATGACCCCTCGGCGCTGCCGATGGTGGCCCGCTGGGCGATTTTGCCTTCTTTACCGACAACTGTGCCGATCCGCTCGAGTTCGGCCGCCATTCTCTCATTGAGATCGATAATGTCGTTCAGTTCGTCAGCAATTTTCCCCGCTAGACCGGTCTGGTCTATGGGCATCCGAACTGAAAAGTCCCCTTTTTTGACGGCCACTAAGGTTCTAAGTAACTGTTTGGCATAAGCATTATTGGAATTGGGGGCTGTTATCTGTGCAGTTGACATGGCCGTTACCTTTGACGAGTTTGGAGGGGAAGGGGGGAATATTTTTGAGATTATTGATATTATCTGACTAAAGCAGTGTCTGATTGCTTCTATCGAAAGATGGATGACAAATTGCTGTTTATCAGCTATTTTGTTATTGGTTATTTTATAGTGGTTCGCAGGCTCTTCTTGGTAACCAGTTAATTGTCGGGTGTCAGGAACAAGCCCGAAAGCCTGTTCCACCCTGTTCTACAAAGAGTGAATTTTATTGTAGGGCGGGCAGGATGCCCGCCCTACAGATTACCAACTGCGATTATTTCCAATTTTGCCACGAACTATTGAAAATAGAAGTACCCGGAAATGCGATGGGATTGGCATTTTGTTGCAACCGCAACTGTAACACTTCCAAGTTTGGCTCGCGGGAGGGCAATTCGTCCACTAATTCATAAGGTAGAATCCCCTTTTCTAGGGAAAAAGCAGCCGTAACTCCCGCCGCCGCACCGGCAGACCATTCAAAAGAATGCACTCGATAAGCAGCCGCCGCTGTGTGGCTAACAGCAATACTTTTACCCGCTACTAACATATTGTCAATTTTCTGGGGAATCATTGCCCGCAGCGGAATTTGGAACGGATAAGCTTGCCCTTGAGCTTTGCGAGTGCCTTCGCGTTCGGTATTTCCCGGTGCTTCCGGCGGACTGTTAGTCATGCAGGGGTGAAAGTCGATCGCGTAATGACCGATACCCACAGAATCAGGATAAATCGTAGCGCGCGATCGCGATTTTGTATCCTCAACAGATTGACTTCCCACGGCCAAAGCCGGCGCATTCAAACCACCCACAGCCAACCACAAATTGCGATACTCTTCCTCTGACAAATTCTGGCGATAAAAATCAGCCGTAAAGTCAGTGCGAGACATATCAACTTCCCACACCATAAAACCTTGAGGCTGATTGAAACTCGGCCGCCCAATAATGCGCCGGCCCTCCCGCATATAAGGATATTTAGAAAGTCCGTGCACCGTCCCCATCGGCGAATCCAACCCGCTCAAAAAACGATTGTTTGGATTAGGCTTTTTGACTCCATCTCCTAGCTGTGAGTCAGTAGTTCCTGTTACCAGCCAGTAGAAAAATCCTTTGGCATTTTCCTCTCCCTTTCGTAAAGTTTCGGTTCGCAAACCGCCCATCCATCCCCCCGGTTGCAGTTGACCTGCTTCTTCCAACTGCTCGCGAGAATAAATTAAATTATCCTGGGCAGAACCGGGACGATAGTCATTGCCCCAAGTCCAGTTTTGCATCGATATATCGCCGGGATAAATCGGGAATTGCTTCGGGTCTGAAGGTCGCTTTTCATCCGGTCTCATGCTCCTGATTTGGCGGTAGGTGAAAACTAAGGGAAAGCTCGCCAATCTCTGCAATTCGTAGCTGTAGTAAGGAGCATATTGTTGATAAAAAGACGGCACTTGATGCTGCTGCGGTTCCTTCGTTGCCTGCATCGCAAAGGTGTAGGTAAAACCTTGAGTGCAGTAAGCGTCGCCGCTTGGGCTGGGGGAGGAAGGTTCGAGAGGGGAACGCGGGTCAATTCCGAGGCGGTAGGGAACATCGGCAAGTCCGATCAATTCGCCTGTTTCGGTGGCGTCTACAACGTACCAATCAGCACCCCCCCTAGCCCCAGAACTTGTGGAATCTCCCCCCCTTTTTTTGTTAGGGGGGTTCTGAGATGCTTTAGAAATAAACCGAATAATAGTTTTGTTAAATCGCGGAGAATTTTCGTAGCGATAGGCATCTTCGATAGTTTGAGAAAGAGTTTCGGTGTTGAGTGGTGGCGTGTTGGCGGCGGGTTTGTGTTGAATGGCGATCGCACTTTTAATTTGTTGGCCCCCAACCGCATTCCCCGCCACAGCAGGAGTAATTGCTAGTTCTTTAATAACCGTATTGGGAAACCATTTCAGCGTGCCTTTGCCTTTTCTAGCTGCATCCTGCAAGATGTTAAATAGAATTTTGTGACCGTCGTAGGGCATGAAACACGAATAGCTAACCCAACAGCCTCCGGGATTTAGCCGCCCGTAATGTTCCTTGATCCGCCCCCGCAATTCGAGGTAGCCGCGGGGGTAAAATAAGAGCGATCGCTGAGTCTCTCTTTCATCGAGTGCGGAAGTTCCCTGGGAGGAAATTTGACCGCCTACCCAGTCAGTAATTTCAGTAAGGCAAACTGTGCGCCCCGCCAGCAAACCTTCGTAAGCGGTAGCAGCGCCTGCGAGCCCGCCGCCTGCTACTAGAATGTCGCAAGTTTCTGCATTGTCTGGATTGCGCGGAGGTGCGGCAAATACTGGCGAAATGCTCCCTATTGCGGAAACTATGCCGAGGGTGAGGCTAAGGATCGATCGACCTTTGAGCAAAAATAGATAGTGTCGAAGTTTCATCAGAGATTGTGGAATTAATTTTGACATAGCGCGAAAAACACTCATGCCATCTAAATGTTTATTTTGCAGTATACTGGTATTTCGCGGTGTTGTCAGGGAAAACTTTTTTAGAGAAGAGGCATTAATACCAGCAACAACTATTGAACAGCCGGCTCTACCTTATGCTCAAAATCGTCAAAATTTTTAGGTCATTGATTCCTTTTGAGAGTTTAACAATTACCACCAGTTTAACTTTTTCGGATGTTTTACGCAGGTTGGACGAAGTTGTTACTCCTCCAAAAGTTGTTAGAATAATTATACCCTTTGGCCCGCCACCTGCTAAACCCTATGAAGGAACGATTTCTGGCAAAACTTTCACAATCAATCGCATTATGATCGGTCGAAATTTATTGTTCCCAATTATACAAGGAGAAATACAGACTCAACAGTTCGGTTGTTCCATCAAAATTAGGATGACTTTACATAAAATAGTTATAGGAATTTTGATTCTTTGGCTGTGGACAACTGGCAGTATTGGAATGTTTGCTTTATTTGCTTGGTTGGTCGAACCCTCCGTGGGAGCAATATTTTTACCAATTTTAGGAATGTTTATTTTTGGCTGGCTTTTATGCTTGATTCCTTTTAAAATAGAAGCAAAAGCAGCTACAAAATTTTTGTCTATTCTCTTAACCTAAAGTAATTTGTAACGGCAATATTTTAGCTGTATTATTAAAAAAAATTTAGGTTCATCGGCCGTCAGCGGCGGTAAAAAAATCCAAATTTATGCGTCAAAATCAACTCAAACAAAAAATTAAACAAGGGGAAACCGTCCTCGGTTTATTTATGAACTGCGCTTATCCCGCATTCATGGAAATATGCGGTCACGCTGGATTCGATTTCGCCGTTATCGATATGGAACACGGCCCCCTGAACCCGCTTGCTGCTGAAGATTTGTGTCGCGCCGCCGACTGCACTGGAATTGCACCGATTATTCGCGTCCGCAAAAACGACGGGCCGCAAATTCAACGAGCTCTCGACATCGGCAGTGCAGGCGTTCAAGTACCTCAAATTGAAAGCAAAATCGATGCCGAAACCGCTGTCAAAAGCGCTAAATACAGTCCTCTGGGCGCGCGAGGCCTTTCCTTCGCTACGCGGGCGGGACTTTACACCGCCGCAGGTACAAATATCACCGATCGACTCAACGAAGAATCCTTAGTTGTGATTCATGTCGAAGGCAAAGGCGGCATCGACAACCTGGCAGAAATTGTTACTGTGCCAGAGGTGGACGTGATTTTTCTAGGGCCTTACGATCTGTCACAGTCGATCGGCATTCCCGGCCAAGTCCGCGATCCCCGGGTCATCGACATGATGCAGGAGGCAGTGCAAACCATCCGCAAAGCAGGCAAAGCGGCCGGTACTTTTGCTGACCACCCCGAAATCGCCCAGCAGTGGATTGATGCTGGCGTTCAGTACGTCACACTTGGGGTCGATGTTGCCGTTTTCCTGCGCGCCTGTCAGTCGCTGGTGAAAGCAGTCAATCGATTTTAGATTTTAGATTTTAGATTTGGGATTAAAAGAAGAACAAGCCCCCGGATTCATCTTGCAAGCTTTACGATATCTTTGCAATTTTTGTAGTGTCTTTTACGACACATACAAAAAACCTGCGCTAGAGTAGAAGCATACACCTCCTCAAGGCAAAATTATGGAGGGGAGCAAGGCTTCAGGGAGTAAAATCTATGAAAACCGTATTAGAATCCATTCATTTGGATTATGCTTTCATGTTTACTTTCAAAAAAGTAAACTCGATTAAGCTAGAAGGTTTCAAGGAATTTTTTGACGATATGCCTGTCGATCCGTATGTGAAAGGTAAGTATCGTTCTAGAAGATTATCGCGGTTTACAGTCAACGGAGATGAGTTAGTTAAGTTACCTCACGGCTATTTGTATCAAAGCAAAACATACAATCCGCTAGTGGGTGATATCAGGCGGGAATTTGCCGAATTGGACGATCGGCTAATTGCCCTGGATAATTTCAAACAGATGATTTTTGCTTTTTTCGATTCTTGCAAAATTCACCCGGAAGCTGAAATCGGCATCCATCAAATCAGGACTACTTGTTCGCCGCACAATTTCGGCAACCCCGCACCGGAAGGCATTCACCAAGACGGTACTGATTTTATCGGGATTTTCTCGGTTGACAGAACTAATATTGTAGGCGGGGAAACGCATTTGTACTTGGCTAAAAAAGAGAAGCCTGTTTTTAATAAAATTCTGCAGCCAGGAGAATTGCTGTTAGTTAACGACCACGAGTTTTTCCACTTTACTACGCCGATTAAACCGGAATCTGAAGGGGTGGGAACCAGGGATGTATTTGTGCTGACTTCTCCGAGTTTGCTTTGCGATTGAGGATACAGTCTTGGACGCATAACGTAATGATGTAGGGTGCGCGCCGCGCACCTTACTCCGATTACCCATTACTGCATCCCACAGATCACCTTTTGGTTGCGCCCCCACCCATCTCGATCGTGGTTAATGCTTGGGAAAATCGATTCCTGAAATGGATATTCCTTCCATCTTCTGCACATATCGTCCTTGAGCAGCTACACATTCTGCCATTTTTTTAGCTTGTATGGGTTGACTCCTTCGATCGGGGGAGATACCTCTATACTCCCATGTACCGCGAATGTCGCCAGAGAATGCTTTTCCATTGTTTTTTAATACTAGCTCTGTGCCAGTTGCATCAATATAGTATTTCCCATTTTCCAAAGACACGCTGCTAATTGTGATAGATTCGACGCCTTTGTAGGGACTTGCAGGGCCATCGACGATCTTGATGCAGATTCTATTGTTTTGATGTGCAATCTCTCTACGGGAGTTATTGAACATTGTTCCTTCAGCGTAGTAAGCTCCTGTGGGTAGAATTGTAGAGCCCTGTGGATTACTTTGAGCAGATGACAATGATGAGATTGACAGAAGGATAGAACTAACAATTAGTGTTTCGATCGCCGAAAATTTCATTTGCAACAAAACTCCATTAAAATTGTTTTTTCAGATTCTACACGATCGCAGATGCTCTATAAACTTCTCTAGAGTTCTGGCAAAAGTCCAATTTACCCCCCGCAAGTCCCCCCTTATTAAGGGGGGAAACAAGAATAATCTTGCCTCCTCCCCTGATTCAAGGGGAGGTTTGGGATGAGGTGCTTTGTATTTTTGCAAGAGTTATAATCATGACTCAACACCTTACTACAAACCTGTCGTTAGTAGTGATGACTTTATTAGTCTTTCGGGCCTTGAGTCAATCATGACTAAAGTCCTGACTACAAACCTGCGTATTTTCCTAAAAAACCAGGTTTATGCCTCTAACAACTCACAGATAAATCTTATCGAAACTTCCGTTCCGATTCTTGAATCGGAACATCATTAATGCTGGCTTCACGTCTTCGCATTAACCCATTTTCGGCAAATTCCCACTGTTCATTACCATAGGCGCGATACCAGTAGCCAGAATCATCGTGCCACTCATACTCGAAGCGAACAGAAATCCGATTGTCTGTAAAACTCCACAGTTCTTTCTTTAAACGGTAATCTAGTTCCTTTGCCCATTTTCGTCTTAAAAAAGCCTTGATTTCTTCCCGTCCGCTGAAGAATTCGGCACGGTTTCGCCACTGAGAATCTTCCGTATAAGCTAAGGCTACTCGTTCTGGATCGCGGGTATTCCAGGCATCTTCAGCAGCTTGAACTTTGGCTTTAGCTGTTTCCAACGTAAAGGGCGGTAGAGGTGGTTTAGTTTCCATCAGCTTTGTTTTTTGTGATTAAAAAAGATAAATTACGGGATGCTCGCGCTACAGAGAGAGTTTTGGGAATTTGATATCAATCCTCAGCATCGGGATCGATTCCCATTGCTCGCAGTCGCTCCGCTAACTGGGTAACTTTTCGCTCTGCTTGTTCGGCTCTTTCCCGTTCTTGTTCAGCTCTTTCCCGTTCTTGCTCGGTTCTAGCCCGCTCAATTTCAACTTGTTCGGAGCCAGTTAACAGCAAATTCCCCTGCGAATCCCACCACCGTAGCCAAAGAAGTTCTTGATTTTGATAGCTTCCCTGCCACATTCCCAATTCTACATCTAGTACAGGAATGGGATAGTGACCGCGTTCGTTGGGCTGCATCCTTTGATACACAAAATCTATTAGGTGATAGACTTCTAAATTGCCAGTTCTCATTTCATAAATGCCGTAGTAAGGAATGCGGATAATTCTCTCGTACACCCAAAACTTACCCGGTTTAGTGCTGGTACCGTCAGCGGCCACAGTCAAGGGAGTACGATCGCGCTCTTCATCTCCATTACCGCTAGCAAATTCTAAAGCAATGAACGGAGCCATGTGTTCCCGCCAAAGTACATAAGAACGGCGAAAACCGTCAAGTGTTGCCGGTACATTCGGCACGTAAAACCAATCCGGTGCTTCTGCGCCTCGCTCTGGCGGGTCAGTTTCTCGCCAGTAAATGCCACAATCTTGCCCGATCGCATATTGTCCGTCTGGATGCAGCCGCTCTACAACCGGCCCGATCGAATCTGTCAGAATGATACTCTGGGGATGCTCCTGAAAATTTTTCACAAATGTACCGTCTTCGTCTGGCAGTTGGGTATGATCGGGGAATGCAGGAGGCAGACCTGTAGCAGTTATTATCTCATTCATAGTCTTTTCCGTGCAGTTATGGTTGATTGTACTGCGAAATTTTAAAGCAATCCGATTTGAAACTATAGCTAATATTAACTAAACCCAGCTAACCATAGCGGAAGCATCAACAGCAACCCGACAGAAGTGATGGCGATGCTGCTAGCTAACAAATCGCGATCTAGCTCGTAAACTTCTGCTAAAATCAGCACCGAAAGAGCTGTGGGCGTTCCCGACATCAACACCAACACGAACCTCGGATCGCCACTCAATCCGAAATAACTAGCACCCAATCCGATCAACACCGGCACAATTACCACTTTTAACAGCGACGGGATTAAAGCCAGTTCAAAACTTTCCCATTTCTTAATAGACCTCAGCCGGATGCCAACCAGCAGCAAAGCACTGGCAATTACCACCCAAACAGCAGTCTGCAATCCCGATTCCACTGTCTCGGGCAGGGGGATGTTTCTAGTATAAAAACCAATTAAAAATGCCCACAGAGCGGGAACTGTCAGCACGTCCCGGATCTGAGTCCACCAGTGATTTTTTTGCTCGGAGTTCCCAAAATAGCTAGCAATAAATACACCGAAACAATAAGTTCCAATAACGTTGTTAGTGACGCTGTACAAGACCGCCCAATTGCTGTTATCGGTGCTGATGATAGACGGGGTGATTGCTAATCCAACAAAGCCCGTATTCCCTAACATCGCAGCTAGGATAAAACTCCCTTTGCTCGATCGCTTCAGGGAATTAAAATTTAATAAAAATAAATTTACCAGAGAATTTTTGCCCTGAAAATAGGGCTTTTGGATGTGGGCCGCACTCAGCCTACGCAATAATACCCAAGTCAGCCAAGCAAAACTCGTACTCAGAAATAACACGAATATGGCGATCGCCGGCGTGAATCCCACAGCACCCGAAAAATCGCTCTGACGGGCTAAAACTAGAATTTGCAGCGGTATCCCAATCCAGAAAAGAAAGTGGCTCAGCAGCTTGGGAAAATCAACTGGGATGTACCGAAACAGCAGCAGTCCTAAGCCCGTCCAGATAACTAGAGGGGTATAAGCGTGAAATAAGGTTTCAATCATAAAAATTTAACTAGACAATTGGAAATGCCTCTATCTATTAATAGTAATCCTAAAATCCGTTTAAGAAATGCGAATTGTCGTTAGCGGAGCCCTCGAAGAGGATCGCACTTGCACGCTTTTTCGTCCTAGCGTGTTCGCAGCACTCCAGGCCCAAAAATTTCCGCCCAAATCCCCGCACATTGCAGGGCACAATCCTCAGACTGTCAGCCCCCAATGTTTGCAGCTTTTTGCCTTCAGATTTACAAAATTTCTGTTAATTTGACCAATGTGCGATCGAGTTATCTTGCCTTTTCCGAACAGACGTGGAACGTTTTCCTGCCGTTTCGCTCTAACGGAAATACGGCGATACTAAAGCTACTAATGACTTGCACTCATTAATTCAATTTCAAAGCATTAACAGGCACCTCATCCCAAGAACTAACAGTCCGCAAGGTAGCAACCCAGCCCTGCTGTTTTTGCTCTGCCGTCAAATTCTTCTCAAAAGATTCGTGGCAATCCTTCGCTTGAGTCTCATCGCAACAAGCAATGCAAGAATAAAGAATGCCCGACGGATCGATTTGCTCGTTTACCCAAATAATCACGATCTACTCTCTCAATCAAAATCTACTGTTATTTAAATTTTCCTATATTTTTGCCAATTATCTACTCGGATTTACGCAACGCAAGATTTGAGGCGCTACAGATTTGTTGTAAGGTGCTTGTGGCGCACCCTACTGATTCGTTGTAAGGTGCGCGGTACACACCTTGATTTCTTAGTCTCAAGCGAAAGGGACGAAAATTTTTGTAGGATCAATTGCAATCGCCCAGTCTTATCGAGGGGTTTTTACACTTGTTTGGATGCCAAAGTTGCCAAAGACTCGCCCGCAACCCGGCAAATCCGCCAGTCGGGCATCACATCAGCACCGATACCCTTGTAAAATCCGATCGCCAATTCATTCCAATCCAAAACGCTCCATTCCAAACGCCCGCAGCCCCTTTCAACCGTCAACTGCGCTAAATAAACTATCAAAGATTTGCCAATTCCCCGCCCTCGAAACTCAGGGATCACAAACAAATCTTCCAAATAAATTCCCGGTTGAGTCAAAAAAGTAGAATAATTGTAAAAAAACAGCGCCCAGCCCACAACTCGATTTTCGCACTCCGCTAAAATCGCTTCAGCAAAAGGTCGATCGCCAAACAAATGATGCTCCAAATCAAGGGCATTGCCAGTAACGGCATGAGATAATTTTTCGTACTCAGCTAAAGCTTTAATCAAATCAAACAGCACCGGCACGTCGGCGCGGGTAGCTGGACGCAAAATTACCTCAGAAGACATAAATAAGTAAGTAGTAAGCGACAATCAACAATTAAAAATACCACATTAAGACATTTTTAATTTGTAATTTTTTATTAATTTTTTCCACCTTGAACCAGCATATTTTCGATAGCCTCGGAGTGCCACCCCACAATAATTTTAAGATTTTTCAAAATGCCAACTCAATTTTTTTTGCTTATTTCAACCAGCCCTTCAATCGTTCAGTCACTTGAGGGCGGCGCAGCTTTCGCATTGCCTTATTTTGAATTTGACGGACTCGTTCGCGGGACAAATTGAACAAACTGCTGACCTCTTCTAAAGTGTAAGGTTCGCCGGTCAGCAAACCGTAACGCATAGCAACAATCTCTTTTTCCCGCTCAGTCAAAATACTGTCCAACACCTCCAAAATATCTTGGCGCATCATCATCTCATTCATCTGAGCTTCGGGAGATTGCGTCGCGTTATCTTCGAGAACATCCAAAAGTTCCGAACTTTCTTCGGAGCCGATGCGGTGGTTGAGAGACAAAGATTGCCGGCGTACTTGCTGGAGATAGCGAAGCTGTTCGCAAGTAACTTGCATTTCTCTAGCAAGTTCAGTTTCACTTGGATTGCGTTGAAGAGAACGCTTCAAATCTCGATAAACTTTTTTGAGTTTATTTAACTGTTCGACAATGTGAACAGGCAAGCGAATCGTCCGCCCTTGATTGGCAATTGTCCGGGTAATTCCTTGGCGAATCCACCAATAGGCATAAGTAGAAAACTTGTAACCCTTCTCCGGATCGAACTTTTCGGCTGCCCGATTCAAACCCAAAGCTCCTTCCTGAATTAAATCGAGAAAAGGGACGCCCCGATTAAGATAGCGTTTGGCAATCGAAACCACCAAGCGCAAATTCGAGCTGATCATTTTCCGTTTCGCCGACTGACACTGGTGGCGAAGCTGTTGCAGTTGAGTTTCGCTTATCCCCAAAGCCGTTGCGAGTTCAGCTTTTGTCGGCACTCTGTCCAATTCCTGCTGCAAACGCTGTTCTAGTTCATCCAGGGCTACCAATTCTTGAACGCGGCGCGCCAACTCTACTTCTTCGGCTGCTGTTAGTAGAGGATACCGAGCCATTTCCTTGAACAAAGCTCCCACTGGATCGTCGGCAGACCAGTTGTTGTATGCTGACGACCGAGTTACCGTCGGACGATCAATCTCGGTGTCTTCATCTTCTGCGATCGCGAATGAGGCTTCGGGTGCCACCGCAAAACTGCCTAGGTCAGATTCTGCCATATCGTGCTTGGTGTCGGTGGAATGATTTGAAAAGTATCCCTTAACTTTAACCAATTTAACCGGAAATTTCCGAAATCCATCTAGAAGCTCGTGACAGAAATTAGATGGCCCCAATTTTATACCTTTCTATTGAGTTCGAGCCAGTAAAGGAGCTGCCTGCAATAATTGCTGAGTATAAGGGTGCTGCGGATTAGTAAAAATATCCCTAGTCTTACCGATTTCAACAATTTTTCCAGCATTCATTACCGCAATGCGATCGCAAAAAAATCTCGCCACCCACAAATCGTGCGTAATGAACAGATAAGTCAAATTAAATTCCTTCTTCAACTCCAACATCAGTTCTAATACTTGAGTCTGCACGCTGGCATCCAGCATACTCACAGGTTCGTCGCAAATTATCAGTTGCGGCCGAGTAATCAAAGCGCGGGCGATCGAAACTCGCTGCTGTTGTCCTCCTGACAATTCCCCCGGATAGCGGCGAAAGAAATCCTCCCCTGGAGTTAAACCCACCCGCTCTAACATTTGGATTACTTGTTTTTTAGCTTCGCTGCCATTAGCTAATTTGTGAATAAACAAAGGGTCAGCAATACTTTGCCCGACAGTCATCATCGGATTCAGGCAAGCGTGGGGGTCTTGAAATATCATTTGCATTTCGCGGCGGTGCTTCCTCACAGCATCGCGGTTCAGGGCTGTTATATCTATTCCTTGAAATACAACTTTGCCGCCAGTCGCGGTAATTAGCTGCAAAATCGTGCGTGACAAGGTACTTTTGCCGCAGCCGGACTCCCCCACCAGCCCTAGGATTTCTCCCCGTTGTAGCTCTAAACTAACGCCGTCTACTGCTTTAATTACCTGGCGATTCCTGGAAAACAACTGATCCAATAAATTGCTTTCTAAACTGTAGTGTTGCTGCAAATTCGTTACGGTCAAAAGAGGCGAATTTGTTAAGTTTGCAGTAACGGCTTCAGTCCTGATTTCCTCGAATGCTAACCCTTTTTCAGAATCGGCTTGAATGTGCAAAGCTGCTTTGAGGAGCGATCGAGTATATTCGTGCTGCGGCTTTTCAAAAACGTTTTGCACCGGCCCTGTTTCTACGACTTTACCGCCGTACATCACCGCAATGCGATCGCAATACTCAGCCACCATCGCCAAATCGTGAGAAATCAACAAAATAGCCGTTCCCCGTTCCTCGCAAAGTCTGGTTAATTCCTGCAAAATCTGAGCAGCTACAGTTACGTCCAAACTTGTAGTCGGTTCGTCCGCCACAATTAATTTGGGATCGAGCAAAAGAGCCAAAGCAATTGCTACTCTTTGTCGCATTCCGCCGCTAAATTCGTGGGGAAATTGCGACCAGCGAGACGCGGGAATTTTCACAGCTTCCAGAGTTTCTATTGCCCGTTTCTTAGCTTGCTTGCGATCCAAATTCGGTCTGTGAGCTTGCAAAGTCTCGATGCAATGTTCTCCTACAGTCATCAAAGGATCGAGACGAGTCATCGGATCTTGAAAAATCAATGCTACAGCTTCGCCCCGAAACCGTCTCAGCCGCGAAGCATTCATATCAAACACCGACTCTCCAGCAAAACTAACTCGCCCCTCAATCAGCGTTGAATCCGGCAGCAACCGCATCGCCGCCCTTCCCAAAGTTGACTTACCGCAGCCAGACTCCCCAACTAATCCGAGCTTTTCCCCCGGTTTCAGCGTCAGGGAAACCCCGTCAACGGCCCAACCAGATTGGCCTCGCCGCTGAGGATAAGCTACTCGCAGATTGTCAACGGAAAATAGAGAAGAGTCATTAGTCATTAGTTATTAGTCCTTAGTCTGTTGTCTGTTGTCTGTTGACGGTTAACTGTTGTCTGTTGTCTGTTGACGGTTAACTGTTGTCTGTTGTTATTTATTATTTATCAATATACTGGCGGTTAGTTGTTAGTTATTAGTATTTTTCATGGCTTATTAGTGATTGGCAAGAGACCGATATGCTGTTTGTAAATACTAATAAAAATTGCTACAAACAAAAATTTTATTAGTACATCATTAACCGACCAACCACTTACTAAAAATAGTCAACAGTCAACCGTTAACAGTCAACCGTCCACAGTTTGTAAATACCAATAGAAATTGCTACAAACAAAGATTTTATCACTACATCATTAACCGACCAACCGCTTACTAACACCAGTCAACCGTTAACAGTCAACCATCAACAGTCAACTGTCAACAGCCAACAGACTAAATTTCCTTTCGCTTCAACTCAGCTCTCCGCAGTATGTAAGTAGCGGCACAATCTGCGTGAGGATGGTCTGCTAAAACTTCCGCGAGTTCCAACACATATCCGGCGATATCCGGCCCCAGCTTCTCAGTCAGCACTTGACGTTCCCGAGAGGCGAGTTCTTGCACGCGGGCCTTAGCTTGCCAATTCGGAGAAAACATCTTGTCAATCTCGGTGTGGAATCCCAGACTTTCGAGAATGTCCCACTCGCCGTTATCGCACCAAATGCCCCCGCACAACATACAGCGCTCTATGTAAAAGGGCACTCTACTGAAAGGAACTTTCGCCCGCGACAGATAGTGACCGTCTTCAGGACACAGCGCTGCTTTGCTGTCGTAGACAGACGGGGTGAATTCTATGCCGAGAGTCCCTGTCGCATCAGGCTTCTCGGATTTGTTGTACCACTGGCTCTGTTCTTTTTGCCAAGCTTCGTATTCTCTGCCTGGAATCCAGATACCGTAACAGTTGGGACACCACTGCACCGACATACGGCCGGCTAAGGTACCGCCTTCTAAATTGGGATGTTTACATTTTGGACATTCCACCGCTTTATTTCTCCTTGCCTTATTAATTCCCTGTTAATTCAATTATTAATTCTGTATCTGGGCGGGCCCTGAAGAACCAGAATTTTTTTGTAGCAGCGCGCCACAGTAGCCAATTAGCGTGTTGAGCCGCGCGATCGCCGCAGTTTGCCTCGCCTTTGCTGTCGCTGGCTGGCGCGACGCTTGCAAAAACGTGACATCTGTCCCCAACAACCGCAGTTGCTTGTGAATTTCCGTCAAATAGGACTGCTCTGGGGGTGTTTCTGAGGCGTCTAACTCATCGCTTTCGGCTCTCATAATTTGGTTTCCGAAAAATTGTTGCACTTTTCTGTATTCGATCGCCAGCGCGGCCCCATCCAGATTATCCTGTGCAGCAGTTCTTTGTAGTTGTTCTAGTGCTTGCTGTAATTCTTGGTAGCACTGGCGGCGGTCTTCGGACAATATCATGATTTTGTAAACAAATTTGTATTTATAATCAAAGTAGATACTTACTTAAGTTTGCTCATATGGAGGGAAGCCGTGCGTTTTTGGAGCAATTCCCTGTTTTGTGAGAACTTTTTTTGATTTGTTTCCCTGGCTCTACCCTTCTGGCTGCTGCTTTTAGTTTAGCGTTGCCGGTAAATGCCGATCCCCCCGCAACCTCAACTGCTACCCCCAAAATATGCTTATTTTACCCGATTTTCCCCGAGCGACAGACTGCTGCGGCGGCAGTGATGTCACTACATTTTCCTACCTACGAGGGGGGGCGACTCGGGATTACATAGGTATAGTTTGAGAAAAATCGACTATTTTTTTGAATTGCAAATTGTGGCATTCAATTAGTTTAGTATAGCTAAACACATAATTTCGGCAATTCAACCGGAAACCGGCTTTTAACCATTTGTATTTCTAAGTTTTAAAGGTGTACCCCATGAACGCGAACACTCTGACTCCCTCTCCTTCGATCGATCCTGCTGTAGTTCCCGACTGGCTGCAAGAATGCCTGAATACTCGATCGCAGCCTGATGGGGACCCTAACCCGAATTGCTCGACTGACGACAGCTTAATTTGTCGGGCCTTTGAATTTGCCCGCGACTTGCACGAAGGACAATACCGCAAATCGGGAGAACCTTACATTTGCCATCCGGTAGCTGTGGCTGGAATACTCCGGTATATGGGCGGCAACAACGTCATGATTGCCGCGGGCTTCCTCCACGACATTGTTGAAGATACAGATATTACTCTCGAAGAAATAGAACAGCGGTTCGGCGCCGAAGTGCGACAGTTGGTTGAAGGTGTCACCAAGCTTTCTAAGTTTAATTTTTCCAGCAAAACAGAGCGCCTTGCGGAAAATTTCCGCCGAATGTTCCTAGCAATGGCTAAAGATATTCGCGTCATTGTCGTCAAACTGGCAGATCGGCTGCACAACATGAGGACTTTGGAGCATTTGTCCGAAGAAAAGCAGCGCAGTATTGCCCTAGAAACCCGAGATATTTTTGCTCCCCTAGCGAACCGTTTGGGTATTGGTCGCTTTAAGTGGGAATTGGAAGATTTAGCGTTTAAATACCTGGAACCCGAAGCTTACCGCGAAATTCAAGAATTGGTGGCAGAGAAGCGGGCCGATCGAGAAACTCAACTCGCAGAAGTCACAGATAGTTTGCGAGAAAGGCTTGACAATTTAGGCATTAAATGCTATGAAGTTAGCGGCCGTCCCAAACATTTGTACGGGATTTACGGCAAGATGCAGCGCCGCCAAAAAGGGTTTAAGCAAGTGTACGATATTGCGGCGGTGCGGATCATAGTAGAAACCAATGATGACTGTTATCGGGCTTTGGCGATCGTCCACGATTCTTTCCGCCCGATTCCCGGCCGCTTTAAAGATTATATCGGTTTACCAAAAGCCAACCGCTACCAATCTTTGCACACCGGAGTAATCGGAACCAGCGGTCGCCCCATCGAAGTGCAAATCCGCACCGTAGCAATGCACCACATTGCAGAATACGGCATTGCCGCGCACTGGAAATACAAAGAAACTGGCGGTTCTAACACAACAGTTACCGGCGACGACGAGAAATTTACTTGGCTGCGACAACTCCTAGAATGGCAAAGCGACCTGAAAGACGATCGCGAATATTTACAAAGTATTAAGGACAACTTATTCGACGAAGATATTTACGTTTTTACTCCTAACGGAGACGTGATTGCTCTCAATAGCGGCTCAACTCCCGTAGATTTTGCTTACCGCATTCACACAGAAATTGGCAATCGCTGTACCGGTGCCAGAGTAAACGGGCGAATGGTAACACTAGACAAGGTTTTAAAGAACGGCGATATTGTAGAAATCTTGACCCAAAAAAATGGTCATCCGAGTTCCGACTGGCTGAATTTTGTCAAGACAAACGGAGCCAAAAACCGAATTCGCCAGTGGTTGAAGCGATCGCACCGAGATGAAAATCTCGCTCGCGGCCGGGAATTGCTGGAAAAAGAATTAGGTAAAAATGGCTTGGAATCTTTGCTAAAATCTGAGCCCATGCAATCGGTGGCTCAGCGCTGCAACTACCACAGCGTCGAAGATTTAATCGCCGGTTTGGGCTACGGCGAAGTCACCCTAAATCTCGTAGTAAATCGACTGCGAGATTTAGTAAAAGTGCAGCAAAAAATTGAAGCTGCTCCCGCAGGAACCCACGAAGTGCCCCAGCTAATACCTGCATCGACGGCACCGAAACCAGTACCTAGTTCGTCTCCGAGCAAATCGCCGATCGCAGGTGTAGAGGGATTGCTCTACCATTTATCCGGCTGTTGCTGTCCGATTCCTGGGGAATCAATTATTGGAGTTGTGACTCGCACTCGCGGAATTTCGATTCACCGGCAAGGCTGTTCAAATGTTGAGAGCGTACCAGGCGATCGCTTGGTTCCTGTGAGTTGGAATTCCAGCAACCGCAATGAATCTCGACCCAACACTTATCCGGTTAACATTCAAATTGAAGCCCTCGATCGAGTGGGAGTTCTCAATGATGTGTTATCGCATTTGAAGGACAACCAAGTAAACGTCCGCAGCGCTCAAGTCAAAACATATCCCGGATTGCCCGCATTAATTGACTTGTGCATGGATATCCAGGATAAACAACAGTTCGAGCGGACTTGTATGCAAATTAAAAAGATGAGCGATATTTTGAATTTGCGGAGGCTGAGTGAAGTGAATTAGCCATTTAATTGAGCGGCTGCTGCGGGAAGTTGGTAAGTAGTAATTGACAATAAACTTTTTTATTTAAACTCTTAACAATTCCCCAAGTAGCCGCAGTCTGTTGTTAGCCAGCAGTAAAAATAGTTTACGCGAAATAAGTTAAAGCATGGATGACAGTCAGTTAGAAACTCTCCTCAAAAACATTGCATCTGATCGAGTAGAGCGCAAGGCCTCAACATCCGATAAAGGTAAACTTCGTCAGGTTATATAGCCTTTCTCAGGTAGATGAGGTACAATAACAGCAGTGAGTAAACCAATTCCAGAAGTCTTGCTCGTCAACTTGCTCAAAAGCTCTAGTTATTGATGAGGACAATGCTTTATAAGTTCTTGCCCCCAAAGTACGGAGAATGCCTTTAACTTTAGACCAAAAATTTTCAATTGGGGAGAAATCCGGAGAATAGGGAGGTAGAAATATTAACCTTGCCCCGGCTTTTTTAATGGCTTTTTCTATTTCTTCCCCTTTGTGGATGCCATAGTTATCCATTACTACGCAAGCACCTTTCCAGAGTTGTGGAACGAGTTTTCTGATAATAAAAGCCTCGAAAGTAATGCCATCTATTGAGCCTAATAAATTCACAGATGTCACAACTTTTTTGACGGATCTTGCTCCCAATATCGATACATTTCTGCCACGCCTATTTGGTTTTGATCCCCTGGCTCTTGAACCTTTTAACGATCGGGCATACAACCTAACCATAGCCAGATTCACCCCGGACTCATCAATAAAGATTAAGTCCTGCACGTTCAGGTTGTTCACTTGTTTCCAGAACTCATATCGGAGGTTTTGAACTCTTTCACTGCCTTTGGCTGACGGAAAGAGCGTTTTTTTTTGAAGGTCATGTTCAACCGGTGGGTCATTCTTCCCATTGTGGCTCGGCTGACAGTAACACCGATTTTTTCGTGAAGTAATTCGCAGAGTTCTTCGAGAGTAGCATCGTTATTTGTCTCAATCAATTGGGCTAAAATTACCAGTTGCTCGGAACCCAGTTTAAGTTGACCTCCACATCTATGAGTTTGAGGAGAAATATCTTGGGTTAGACGGTATTGTTTGAGTAATTTTTGCACAAAACTCAGAGCAACGCAAAACCGCTTGGCTAGTTGTCTTTGCGAAATTGGTTCAGTTTCATAAACATTAATTATTTTTTGCCGCAAGTCAACAGAGTAAAATTTCATTTTTGATTGATATCTGATATTTTTTGTAATCTTTCTCTCCGCATCAACCCGATTGACCGAAGTGGTGCGATCGAGTGCATCAGCCCGAGCGACTGCTAGTCCACCCTGGTTCGCATTATCCGCGCGGGGCGCACACTCACCGATTGAATTATAGCGAACTGATTTTTGTTATTTGATATTTTCCAGCCAATTTGGGTTACTCACATTGTACCTCATCTACCTGAGAAAGGCTATATACCGGAGATAATATTACAGATTACCTTTGAGCCCGATCGCCGTGACAATAGTCCACGCATCTACCAACAGCAACAGCAGTGTACATAAAAGTAAAATAAGATACATCCAAGGCTGCGACAAAGGACGGACATCTCTAGTATCAATACCTGTTTTTGCTTCCACCAAACCGACTAATTTAGCAAATCCAGCCACCCGCATTGGCAGCAAATAACCTTCTCCCGAATGACTCAAAAAATAGTAAACTAAACCTCCTTGACCGGTCGATCGAGGTTTGAGAGCTTTTACCTCAGTCCAAGATAGCGACCAACCCTTGCGAAACCAACGCGGAAACCAGTTGGGATATGTGACTTCAATCCCCTCATCGCTCAAAATTACCCTTTCACTGAGCACGCCGTAGAGGCCCACAGCCCCGACAAAAATTGCCGCCCAGAGTGCGGCGGGAGGAACGGGTGCTTTAGTTACTTCCGATAAAAACGGCAATGGAATTGTCAGGGCTGTGTACAAGCTCAACAGCGTGATTCTAATCAGGGGAGAAAGCCGGAATATCGCCGGCTCAAATACTGGGGCAGAAGATGGGGAAGAGGCGATAGGTTGTGCTGACATGGCTGAAATTCGAGAAGCTGTTTAATGATATTTTTGCACAGTTGTCGAACTCGCCAACCAAACTCAGGGAATTAGGAAAAACCGGACAATCTTTGCAGTTGCGAGTTTTGATCTAAAATTCATTTCACAAACTTTGATTCTTAAGTGTTGAGTTTTTACCACTTTGCTGAAGTTGG
Organism: Microcoleus sp. K5-D4; assembly: GCF_036704575.1. NCBI lineage: Bacteria > Bacillati > Cyanobacteriota > Cyanophyceae > Oscillatoriales > Microcoleaceae > Microcoleus > Microcoleus sp. K5-D4. The sequence goes on along the minus strand of NZ_JAUBSD010000023.1, from coordinate 11,953 downwards.
AATTTTGAGCGCGGAGTTATCAATTAAATGACAATTTATAACTCAAAACTCACAACTCCGATTAATCAACGGCGGTTAGCGCCGGTACAGTCAAAGGTTCTGAGATTTCTCGGGATTTGGGGCGGCGGGCCATCGCTGTTCGATCGCCCTGAACTGCCTCTGGGGATCTGCTAGGATTGACGTTTGAATAGGGGCCTTCGTTAATCTGCAAGCGATCGCAAGGAATTTTATCCGACAAAATTGCACTAGCCATCATCCCGGTGTGAATTTCCAATGCTGCGGCCGGCATCGCTTCAAACACTAAGCGCTGTCCGGGAAACACCACTCGTTCAAAGTACCAGTTAGGAATGTTGGCGATGCGAGCAATCTGAATCTGACTGGTGGCGTTGACGTAGCAGCACAGAATCTTGCTGTCGGTGTCTGAGGGTACGGGGTCAAGAATTTGAGCCATAACTGCTGAGGGAGCCTTGCCTAAAAGTTTTAGTTATCTTCTCAGGCTAACACTAGGTGATCCCGCCTACTGTAAAGCCGACTACCAACTCCCTAATACATGAGAGACCGATCGAACCTAACTTAAAATCTAACCGGATAAATATCGGATTTTTGACTCCCCGCTGCGATTTTAAGCCAAAATACGCTGTATTGACTTAAAAATTAGCTTTTTTCTGCTGCCGTCGCCGATCGACACCAACAAGCTCGGCATTGAGCCAAATAGAAAAATTTAAGAATATTTAATGTCAAATTGCGAAAATTAGACATATTGTAAAGTTATATTAAAAGAATATTAACATAGCTGAAAAAGTTCCACTTTAGGATATGGCAATCATGGAAAACCGAGAAAACCGAGTCCTGTACGTCCGCCTCCCTTGCAATCCTATTTTCCCGATCGGAGTTGTCTATCTTTCGGATCACGTACACAAGCTGTTTCCCGATGTCCAACAGCGCATTTTTGATTTAGGTGCCGTACCCCCCCTGGATTTCGCTAAAGCTTTAGATGCCAGCATAGACGAGTTTAAGCCGACTCTACTGGTTTTCTCTTGGCGGGACATTCAAATTTACGCGCCCGTTGGCGGCAGGGGCGGCAATCCGCTGCAAAATGCCTTCGAGTTTTACTACGCCAAAAATCCGCTGATCAAGTTCCGGGGAGCACTCGGAGGACTGCGTTTAGCCGCGTCTTACTACACCGAACTCTGGCGCAATTTGGGACTGATTAAGCGCGGATTGAAGCGGGCCCGGAAATACCGCCCCGAAGCTCGTGCAGTGGTCGGCGGCGGTGCTGTGAGCGTTTTTTACGAGCAGTTGGGACGCAGTTTGCCGACGGGCACTGTGGTTTCGGTGGGGGAAGGCGAAGCTTTGCTGGAGAAGTTAATTAAGGGCGAAGATTTGGCCGAGGAAAGATGTTATGTGGTGGGAGAAACCGTGCCGCGGGATCGGCTAATTCACGAAAAGCCAGCCAACATCGAGAAAACTGCTTGCGACTATAACTACATCGAAACCATTTGGCCGGAATTTTCCTATTATCTACAAGATATGGACTTCTACGTCGGAGTCCAAACCAAACGCGGCTGTCCTCATAATTGCTGTTACTGCATTTATACGGTGATTGAAGGCAAGCAAGTGCGGATCAATCCGGCGGATGAGGTGGTGGCGGAGATGCGGCAATTGTACGATCGAGGTATCCGCAATTTCTGGTTTACCGACGCTCAATTTATCCCAGCACGCAAATTCATCGACGATGCAGTTGAATTATTGCAAAAAATCATCGCCGCCGGTATGGATGACATACACTGGGCCGCTTACATCCGTGCGGACAATCTCACACCCGAGTTGTGCGATTTGATGGTAAAAACGGGGATGAATTACTTTGAAATCGGCATCACCAGCGGTTCCCAGGAACTGGTTCGGAAAATGCGGATGGGCTACAACTTGCGAGTAGTTTTGGAAAATTGCCGCGATTTAAAAGCAGCCGGTTACAACGACGTGGTTTCCGTGAATTACTCGTTTAACGTCATTGACGAAACCTTTGAAACCATCCGGCAAACTATTGCTTATCACCGAGAATTAGAGCGGATTTTCGGAGCGGATAAAGTAGAACCCGCTATTTTCTTTATCGGGTTGCAGCCGCACACAATTTTGGAAGAATACGCCTTTAAACAGGAGATTCTGCAACCTGGTTACGATCCCATGAGTTTGATGCCTTGGACAGCGCGCAAATTGCTGTGGAATCCAGAGCCTTTGGGTTCGTTTTTCGGGCAGATTTGTTTAGAAGCTTGGCAGCGGAATTCCAATGATTTCGGCCGCGAAGTGATGGCAATTTTGGAGGAAAAACTCGGCTGTGCGGATCTGGAAGAGGCATTAACCGCGCCTGTGGAAATCAAAGACAAACAGTTGGCAGCAGTTAATTAATTACCAGGTTCGCAGTCAGGACGACGGTTATTTAAAAAATGGGAAATAGGAGGAAAAATGTATCTTCTGTTTCCCTTTTTATTATTTACTAAATAGCTAAGCGCCAATAAAAAATTACTGTGTAACTGCTGGTTGACTGACAAAAGTCAGTCAAGAGCGGGATAAAAGCTGACCCAGACTGGATTAAAGAGAAAAAGAGGGATAAACTGTTTTTAACCAAAAAACCAGTATGAATCGAAATGCTCGATCGCCCCTCTCATCTTCATCATAAACTAATGAAATTCGCAGGTCAATACAGTCAGTGGTCAGATTTAAGACATCTAGGAGTGATGTGTTGGATGATGGTTGGTTTGATTGTAGAAGGCAAGGTAAATCTAACCAAATGGATCGACCATGTCTGCACCAAAGCACAAATAGCCCAAAGCACACAACGAAGATTGTCTCGATGGGTAAATAATCCCCGTATCAACCCAGCAAAATTGTATAGTCCAGTGGTGAAGGCCGTATTTGCCAACTGGAAAGACTCAGAAATTTATCTGAGTTTTGATACCAGTATGTTATGGGATAAATATTGCATCATTCGCATCTGTGTAGTACATTTGGGCCGAGCGATTCCGGTGGGCTGGCGAGTACTCAAACACAAAAGTAGTAGTGTCAAAATCGATACTTATCAGGATCTTCTCAAGCGTGTCTCAAGGCTCCTACCAGTCGATGTCAAAGTCATTCTCTTGGCTGACAGGGGGTTTGCCAATGCCGAATTAGTCCGTTATGTCAGAAAATTAGGCTGGCACTGTCGAATCCGGATTAAAGGCAATTTTTGGCTGCGTCATCCACGGCAGGGGTGGCAGCGAGTGAGTCAATTTCCGGTAGCCATCGGCGAGGCAAAACTGATCCACAACGTTCAAATTCACAAATGTAACTCGCTCACAGATGTCCATCTAGCAATTGCATGGGAATCTACTTCTGGCGAACACTGGTACATTATTAGTACTGAGCCTACTAATCTCCAAACCTTTCGGGAATATGGCTTCCGCTTTACCATTGAGGAAAATTTTCTGGATGATAAATCCTCTGGATTCAATCTCGCAGACTCTAAACTCCGTTCCGCTCCAGCTCTTTCTCGACTGTGCTTGGTGTTAGCGATGACTACTTTGTTCTTGACTGCTCAAGGTGTTAAAGTTGTCATTTTAGGTCAGCGTCGCTGGGTAGATCCACATTGGTATCGGGGTGCTAGCTACTTGAAAATTGGCTGGAGTTGGGTCAAACAAGCTCTGAACAAGGGCTGGAATTTAATTTCTGTTATCTCTTTTTCTACTAATATTGACCCCGAACCAGTCCAGGCTTCTCGTCTACAACATCAGCAAAGAACTTACCGAATTGAGTTTCAAGCTACCACTGTAGTTTGGGCTAATTAAACTTTTGTCAGTCAATCAGGTGTAACTGAGTCAGTTCGCGATCGCCTGGGAGGCGAGAAACCCGGTTTCTAGGAAAATCAAAGGTTTAGTAACGAGAAATATATCAAGAAACCCCGTTTCTCAGATCAGCGTGAACAAGTCATAAAACCTTAAAAATGTTATCAATGCAAGAGATTGCTTTCCTGCGATCGCATTGACATACTTATGTATTTTCACTGGTGTAGGGTACAAAGGTCGCACCTTACTTAAACGGACAGTGTACCGTATTCCTGCACCTTTCACCTCTGATATTAAATATTATTAATATCCAGCAAATATCGCTTAAGATGTAATTATATAGTTAAAACCAGGAGTGACAAGATGTTTTATAAAGATAGAGTTAAGGGCATTAAAGGAGTAGGTCTAGTTATGGCAGGCATTAGTGCGATTCCCTTCGGGATAGCTTCGCTTCACGGCTTTTTGACTGCCTCAGCAGAAGCAACTGCACTAAATCAACCGATTGGCAAAGTTCGGGCGATCGCACCCAACACTTTGGGCAATAATCAACCGCTGCAAATAGCTCAATTTGAGGGATGTCCGAGGGCCGAAATGGTGCAATTTTTCGCAACGCCCAACTTTTCTATATACATTTGCAAAACCCAGGAAGGCGATATTTTTTACCGCGGCCTCAGCAAAATAAATGGCACCCAAATCAATGTAATGCAAGTAACTACAGGTGATGACGGAAGTTATGAAGCGACTAACGGCAATATTATCTATTCGATTAACCCCCAACGCCTGCAAGTCCGCCAGAATGGTAAGGTAATCTTGACCGAAGCTGTCATCAAGTAACACTAACTGTTATTTAATGATTAATTCACTAAATTTAGGGTGTATTTTATTTAAGTTAAAAATTCCATATCCGCAAAAACATATTGCTTCCTTAATAATCAAAGAGAATCAGTGGTAACACTTATAAAATTGACTAACTTTTGTTTAAATACCTCTGAATTAGAACGATCGCCACTATATCATCTACCGGCCGCGGCGGAGTCCGCATCCCCTGGGGAATCAAACGAGAAAGTCCCGTCGGAGGGTACATTTCCCAGTAGCGTTCCCTCGCTTCTAAACTGCTGTACCTCTCGTCAACCCGAACAATTTCGATCTCCGGCGACAAACTCTGCGTCAGTTTTTGTTTCCAACTCTTAGAAGTCGTTTGATCTCCCATCACTAATAACTCAATGGGAAACTGTTCGCACAAAGATTGAATAGTAGATATCGCTGCTTCCGACAGCACAACTTGATGGTAGCAGACCTTCTTATCTCTACCCATTACAGCTATGCCGCATTTGTCTTTACCGGGATCGAAACCTAAAATCATATTTATGAGTCCTGTGTTAATAAGTTTGTAGTTGCGCTGTTGTAGTCGAGGAAACCCATCGCCAACCTATATCTAATCTGATACTTGCATTTCTGAATGTCTCAAAATCTTTGCGGGCGATCGTACTTATTTGGCTTGATTTTTTTGTGGGATTGACATATTATATCATCATGGGAATCCCTATTTAACTGGGAGTTGTAATAATGGAAGTCGAATTTGGTCAGGTTCAGGAATACAATACAGAAAGAGGTTTCGGCTTTGTAAGCCGCACATTTAGTAATGCTAATCAAAGACATAAAAAAAATGTTTGGTTTCACATCAAAAAAATTAAGTGTGATTACCCAAGTTTGGCAAAAGAATTAGATGCTGGCTCCTTCGCAAATATTAACTTTTGGTACGAAGTTGATAATAGCGATCGCGAAAAGGTCGGTAAAGTCTGGCTAGACCCAAAAGATATTCCTCAGCAGCAACGAGATAGTTTATCTTCTCATATTGAAGAACTATGGTGCAATCCTATTAATGCTTTTCCTGAATGGCTAGATTCGAGTACAATTGCTGTGGTTGGAGAAGTTCGCAAAGATGAGTTGAAGAAACTTTATGATGAACGAATTCGTAAGCGAAATGAAGTAAAAGAGCAAGAAAAAATACAGAGACAACTTCGAGGTGAACAGGCGATGGGGAGTAACAATCAAACTCAATCGTCTAAAGATCCAGTGGGAGGAGATCGAGATGATGCAAAGAATATTCAAATTCCATCAGGTACAGAGCGTTTTCGTACTGAGAGAGGAATAATGGTGGCAATTTTCTCTAGTGAGATGCACGGCTTACCCCCTGAATTAAGGAAAATTGTTAGACCATGCCCAAGGGGAAGTAGGATAAACCCGCTTTCTTATGACCCAGGGGGCAGTGACGTAGTAGTCGCTTATAGTCTCGGTCATGCTATTTTGTATGACTGGATTAAGGATGTTGAGCGGTACATTAGCTCATTCGAGAAATCCAACCCGGAGTTCCATTTACACATTCAATCAATATATGGGCGTTTTTGTGAATATACGAGCGAGCGCGGGTTTGGTGTGTTTTCGCCAATATGGTATCGTGACAGGGATGGAGCCTGCAAGGATGCTATTAAAGCTTGCTTGAAAAGATATCAAACACAGATAAAGATTGGCCACAAAACCTTGCATGAAGAAGCCAAGAACTATTGGAAAACTACTTATGGTCTTTCAGATCAAGAAGTTGAAAATTTGCCGACGCTTTACAATCAGTACAAGCAGTATATGGAGGAAAATAGAAAGGAGGCCATGAAAGCTCGCTGGGAAAGATATCAAAGAAAGATGGATATGCGCCAAACATTGCATGAAAAAGTAAGCCAAGAATCATGGGAAGACGACTTATGATCTTTCCGATCAAGCGCCAAGTTGTACGATAGACAAACTCAACAATATACTCTTACAATAATTATTACAAATGCTATGAATTGATCAAAACTTTATTCTGTGATGTCAATATCTCAGGGTTCGATTCTTAGTTTATTTCTTTGCCTTCTTAGCGGTGCGGTGCGGTGCGTCGCTGTGAGATTGTTGGTACTGCTTCCAGATTTTTGGTGGCGGCGCACCTACGAATGATGTTATATGACGGCACGAATTCCCATGATTTAATGATATGTCAAGGGCGCGAAAAAGTCAAGCAAAATAGCGGTTCGATCGCCAAAAATTTTTGCTCAAATTCGATATGTAGATCCAGAGTTTATTTAATTTTCAAGTCTCCTGGGCCTTGTGTTTGTTGTCCGGTGCGGAAAACAACGGCTCCGTTTTCAAGAGCAACTAAATCTATTTTAAGCGGGCCGGCGATGTAAGTGACATCTGCGGCGATCGCCTGAACGTCCAGCGGTTTCTCGTACTGCTGCAATCGCTCGATAAAACCAGCCAAAGTTTCAATCTGATTGTCGGCCACTTGAACTCTACCGCCGACAACACCGATCAGGCGAGCGCGAAATTGACAAGCTTCTATCAATTGCAGCAACTGCTGCCGCACCTGTTCGTCGGTCAAAGTCACCGGATCGACAGCAACCCCTGCAATCACATCTCCAGCGCGGAAAACCACTCGATTGATTTCTGCTTCTGCAAATACCTTAATTACCTTTTCTTCCCGCAGGTAATTAGCGCCGGCGACAATCCGCACCACGTAGTCTTGACCGTCTTTAATTTGACTAATGAGTTGATCGATTTCTGCTTTAGTAATTTGAATAACCTGCTCCCTAACCTTTCTATTTTCCGGCTGCATGAGTCCGACAGTGGTTTTATTTGCTTCTTGCAAAAGCCGATCGATCGCGCCACTCGCCATACCGGGTTCAATAATACGAACTACGCCTGCTGCTAAAATTTGACCGCGCCTGATGGCAACTGTACCCTCGCGGATTGCCTGAAAATCGCGTTCCAAAACTTGCACTTGCTGCTGCAATAAAGTTTGTTGCTGTTCGAGTTGAGTTTGTTGCTGTGCCAAGGTTTCTAAGAGTGCTTCCCTCTCGGCAATTACTTTGTCGCGCTCGACAATAGTTCGATCGCGCTCGGCGAGATTTTGCACCCGCTGGGCAATTTCCTTGTCCCGCTGGGCAATTAGTTCGTTGCGATCGACAATTTCCTTGTCCCGCTGGGCAATTTCTGCGTCTCGCTTGGCAATTTCTCGATCGCGCTGGGCAATTTGAGTTTTTACCTGGTCGATTAACTCTTGGCGCTCTTCTTGCAGTTGGGCGATTTCCGAGCCTAAAGTCGTTTTTTGAGCAGAAACTGTTTTCAATTGGTTCTCGGTGCGATCGAGCTGAGCTTTTGTACTTGATCGGGCCGTTTCAACCAGTTTCAATTGTTCTTCGGTGCGGGATTTAGCTGCTTCCACGCTGCTGAGCTGTTCTTCTGTCTTAGATTTAGCCGCTTCTACCTGACTTAACTGCTGTTCAGTTTTAGACTTGGCTGCTTGCACGCTGTTGAGCTGGGCCCGCAGCGAGTTTAATTTTGTTTGCGTCCGAGCTTGCTCAGCATTAGCTGCTTGGAGCGATTGATTAATTTGCTCTAAATTGGCTCTAGCTTGCGCTTGAGCGGCTCTGGCTTGAGCTAATTCACTTTCAACTCGATTTTTTTCTTGAGTGGCTTGGTTGATTTCTCTGCGGGCGTTGTTGAGCCTTTTTTGAATCTCGTCTATTCTAAAAACTCCCGTTCGCAGCGGCTTGCTAGTAGCAAACAAAATGCCCAGAGTCAGTGCTGACAGGATGCTGCCAGCCATCACTGTCACAACAACAGCAGTATCGCGGGGGCGAAGTTTGAACAAGCTCAACCTTGCCTTGCCGACTTTCGTCCCAAGGCGATCGCTGACAGTGGCGATCACACCCCCTAACACTAAAATTACAAATACCAGGATGTATCCAGCAGTCATTCCGATTTTAGATTTTGGATTTTGGATTTTGGATTGAATCTAAAATCCAAAATCCAAAATCGCATACTTTCTCGGCATCAAGTGAATTGCTGGCTTAAAGCCACCGGGTTGTGGACTGTGATCTTTTTCTTGTGGATCGAGATCATGGTTTCTTGTCTGAGATCCCCGAGCAAACGAGTCACAGTTACCCGTGTCGAGCCGATCGCTTCGGCGATCGCCTGGTGGGACAGCTTCAAATCTATCGTAATCCCCTCTGTACCGGGCACGCCAAAATCCCGGCACAGAATCAGCAAAAAGCTGACGAGTCTCGAACCCATATCTCGGTGCGCCAGCGTTTCAATCATCATCTCGGTTTGCAAAATCCGAGACGACAGTCCCCGCAGCATCACCATCGAGAGTTCCGGGTCTTCCTTGAGCGCTTTCTCGACTTGTTCGATCGGCAGCGAGATCAATTCCACCGGCGTAAAGGCTACCGCGTGGTAAAACCTGTCCGATCGGTGTCCCGTAATCAGAGACAGCACCCCAAATACGCTATTTTCGCGCAGGAGGGCGACTGTAATTTCTTCCCCTGCTTCGTACACCCTGGAGAGCTTCACAGCACCTCTAATGAGAACGTAGACGCGCTCAGCCGGGTCTCCAGGGAAAAAAATTGTCTTGCCCCGTTCAAAGGTTTCCACAATGGGTGGAAACGCCCCGCCGCTGATTTGGCGGAACACGGCTGCTAGCGGTCTATCATGCGTCACGACTAGATCCTTTGTACTAATCAATACTTTATAACTTGCCGATTAACCTTATTGAGTAAAATATACTGCCCAACCTCCAATATCCAAGGATTCGGTTACTTCCATCTAATGTTAAGGTAAACACGCACTGTATGATTAAATCTAGCCCTTCTCTTAACTTTTTCAATTCCGCCCCCATGTAGCTCCACAGCAAAATTAATATCAATTGTGTCTCAATTGTGTCTCAATTGTGTCTCAATCAGTTAAAGCTGAATCAGTTGTGTCTAAACTGCCGGGGTTGTCGCAGAGAGCCAATGAGAACGGTGCTAGTTGCTTCTAGAAGAAATACAGATGATAGATTTGACCGGAAAAAATGCTCTTGTTACGGGCATTGCCAACAATCGCTCGATCGCCTGGGGCATCGCTCAGCAGCTCCACAAAGCTGGGGCCAACCTCGGCATAACTTATTTGAAGGACGAGAAAGGCAAGCACGAGCGCAAAGTCGCTGAACTGGTGGAACCGCTCAATCCCAGTCTGTATTTGCCCTGCAATGTCCAAGACGAGAGCGAAATTGAGTCTACTTTTCAAACCATCGCCGACAAGTGGGGCAAGTTAGATATCTTGATCCACTGTCTGGCTTTTGCCGGCAAGGACGAACTTTCGGGAGATTTCACCAACACATCGCGCCAAGGTTTCTCCAATGCTTTGGATATTAGCGCTTACTCGCTGGTGCGGCTTTGTGCTGCTGCTAAACCGCTGATGGCCGAGGGCGGCAGTATTGTGACCCTGACTTATTTGGGCGGCGTCCGGGTAGTTCCTAACTATAATGTGATGGGAATTGCTAAGGCGGCTTTGGAAATGAATGTTCGCTATCTGGCTGCTGAACTGGGCCCGTTAAATATTCGGGTAAATGCGATTTCTTCTGGCCCGATTCGGACTCTGGCTTCGTCAGCAGTTGGCGGTATTCTGGACATGATCCACCACGTTGAGGAAGTGGCCCCGCTGCGGCGGACGGTGACTCAGCAGGAAGTGGGAAATGCTGCGGCTTTTCTGTGCAGCAATCTCGCTAGCGGAATTACGGGCCAAGTTTTGTATGTCGATGCCGGTTACGAAATCATGGGAATGTAACAGTTGTCGAAAATTTTGAGTTAAGCTATCGCGCATTTAAATTGTATGTTAGAGGCGGGTGGGACGCCCACCCCACAAAAGTTTGATTGTTTTTTGACATACAATTTAAATGCCGCAACAGCTTATGTAGGGGCGGGTAGAGACAATAAACTTTAACTTGAACAAGTAAGTTTTATGCAAAAGCCGCCCCTTTCGAGAGTTTTGAGTTTTGCATAATTCTCTTAACTAAATACTTGAGAATCAGCGCCGATCAAGCTGTAATCTTCAATTACTAATTATCAATAACTAATGAATGACCAATTGCGAATTATGGAGATAATCGATCGCCCTTCTCTACCTCCTACAAGTTCAGTTCAACCAGCTAGGGCCGCCTTGGTGAAACGCACGACACTGGAAACAGATGTCACCGCCAGCCTCAATCTCGACGGTGTGGGAACTTGCAAGGCGTCTACGGGGATTCCGTTTTTAGACCATATGTTGCACCAGATTGCTTCTCACGGATTGATCGATTTGGACGTGCAGGCGATCGGGGATTTGGAGATTGATGACCACCACACGAACGAAGATGTGGGAATTACCTTGGGCCAAGCGCTAGCAAAAGCTGTCGGGGATCGATCGGGCATTTCTCGCTTCGGGCATTTCATCGCACCTTTGGATGAAGCTTTAATTGAGGTAGTGCTAGATTTTTCGGGACGCCCTCACTTAAGTTACAGCTTGGAAATTCCCAACCAGCGGATCGGCACTTACGATACCGAATTAGTGAAAGAGTTTTTTTCGGCGGTGGTGAACCACACTCAAATGACACTGCACATTCGACAGTTGCAGGGCGGAAATTCTCATCACATTGTAGAAGCGGCGTTCAAAGCATTTGCGCGAGCTCTGCGGATGGCGGTAGAAATCGATCCGCGCCGCGCCAGCCGGATTCCGAGTTCTAAAGGAGTTTTGTAGTTTGGGGTTTGCAGTAGCGCTTCTGGGCTACTGCAAAGCTGTAAATCAAAATATATCTGCTATATAGTTAAAAACACCTTGACTTCCCTCACCGTACTTTCCGATAAATTCAGCGATTAGTCGATCGCTACACCTTTCTATAGCTTCAGCAATAGAACTTTGTGCTAAAACTTGACTGGCGGATAGACGCAAAACTTCAAACAAATTGACAGTGAAATCAGTATCTTCACTGACAAAATCCCACAGTTCTCGACCTATTAAAGTTATCATTTCCGAATTAGGCAAAATTTGCTTCAGCAAACCAAGTGTTACAGTTTTATTAGTTCTTTTGCCGTAAGCTATACCAATATAAGCGCGATCGCCCTCGTTAATTTTTTCCTCAATTTTCGCAGCCCAATATACTATTAAACTCAACGAGACTGTCACCAGCCCCGTTGGTCTTCAATTAGAGTCGATGCCTGTGTTACCACAGGACACCTCTCCTTCAGAACGCGGACGTGCAGCTTTCACTGCATCCGGCTCCTAGTCTGACACCTAATAAGTCGGGT